>JBBIOI010000057.1:0-21572 GCA_037443425.1 Deltaproteobacteria bacterium | reverse complement strand
ATAACGCCAGCCCCCAGCACAGCTACTTTTTTTATCATATATTTCATCGATCCATCCCTTTTTACTTTTTATTGATTTACTAATTTATTATTAAATTTATCCCTTTGTCAATCAATTTCTTCGAGATCTTGGAGACTTGAAGGGATATGAAGGATTAGGATAAACTATCATTAATTTCAGATAAGAAAGGAGAAGAAATGCCGATTTACCAATTTGAGAATAAGGCACCAAAGATTTCCAATACCACCTATATTCATCCACAGGCAGTTATTATTGGAGATGTTGAGATTGGAGACCACTGTTTTGTTGGAGCAGGAGCTGTGCTTCGTGGTGACTTTGGAAAGATAATAATTGGAAATGGAACAAGCATACAGGAGAACTGTATACTTCATGGAGATATTGGAGAAACCCTTTTAATTCATGATAATGTTATAATTGGTCATGGAGCAATACTTCACGATGCAGTAATTAAATCTTTCGTCTTAGTGGGTATGAATGCAATCTTACTAAATAAGGTCATATGTGAAGATCATGTCCTTATAGGCGCTTCATCGGTTATCAAGGAAGGTTTTCATATTCCATCAAACGTATTGGTGGCAGGTAATCCTGCAAAGATTATTAAACCATTATCAAGGGAACAAAAACGACAGATTCACCAAGGTATAAGAAATTATAGAAATCTTGTAAAACGCTATAAAAAAAGCTGTTTAGAGATTGAGTTGCCCATTAATAAGAAATGATAAGAAAGTGTAGTGAGAGCGATTTTAAAAAGATTTACGAAATAATAAATGAGTCCTCAAGGGTTTATAAAGGGGTAATCCCTTCAGACCTGTGGAAAGAACCATATATGTCTGAAAAAGAACTTCAACATGAAATTGAAAGTGGCGTTAACTTTTGGGCATATGAGGAAAATAATAGAATCGTTGGTGTTATGGGTATTCAAAATATAAAAGATGTAACTCTTATAAGGCATGCATATGTGCTTTCAGAAGAAAGGAGAAAGGGGATAGGGAGTAAATTACTCAACTTCTTACGTAATCAAACAGATAGACCTATCTTAATTGGTACATGGAGAGATGCAATATGGGCAATTAATTTCTACAAGAAACATGGATTCAGGATGGTTGAGAAAGAAGAAAAAGACCGACTATTAAATAAATACTGGTCTATACCTCAACGTCAGATAGAAACCTCTGTTGTTTTAGCCGATGAAAAATGGTTTGAATTAAAAAGGTCATACCAATAGATATCTCTTTCGAATCTCTTCGTTTTCTCTCAAATCATCTATGCTTCCATGATAACGAATATGTCCATCATCAATGATATAGCCCCGATCACTGAGTCTTAGGGTTGACCTTACATTCTGCTCAGCTATTAGAAGGGTTAAACCGAGGTTCCTTAATTCCCTTAATTTCTCTTCAAGCGAATGAACAAGCAGAGGAGCTAACCCTTCGAATGGTTCATCAAGGAGTAAGAATTCTGGATTCCCCATCAAAGCCCTTGCAATGGCTAGCATCTTCTGCTCGCCTCCGCTCAGGTAACCTCCTTTGCGAGATTCTATTTCTTTTAACTTAGGAAATACCTCATAAACCCTCTCCTTATTCCACATACCTTCGTGTCCTTGCCTTCTCATTGCTATCTCTAAGTTTTCGCCAACTGTGAGGTCAGCGAATATCCTTCTATCATCAGGAATATAACCAATTCCTTTTCTACTTATTAGATAAGGTTCTTTTCCGGTTATATCCTCGCCTTTAAAAATTATTTTACCCTCCCTGGGTTTTATAAGACCTATTATACTTTTCATTGTTGTTGATTTGCCTGCGCCATTTCTTCCAAGAAGACAGACCACTTCCCCTTTATTAACCTTCAGAGAAACACCAAAGAGTATATGACTGAGACCATAGTAGCTATGAATTTCCTCCACCTCAAGCATCAATCTACTCCTAAATATGCTTCTTTTACTTTAGGATTTTCTCTTACAACCTCTGGCTTATCCTGTATCAGAGTAATCCCTTGATGCATCACCATGATACTACTTGCAATTGAAAAAACAACCTCCATATCATGCTCACAAAAAAGTATTGTCAACCCTCGAGTTTCAGCTAAATGTTTGATAAGCTCGAGAGTTCTATTTGTTTCCTCGGGTGACATCCCTGCTGTAGGTTCATCCAGGATTAAAAGTTCGGGTTCATTTCCGAGCGCAATCGCAATCTCAAGGATCTTCTGATCACCATGAGATAATAGACCTGAAATCCTGTAAGCTTTTTCAAGAAGACCAACGCTTTCAAGAATCTCGGTTGTTTCTTTAATGAACATATTTCTTGCCGGATGAAATAGATTTAAACTCCTTCCATGATGAGATAAGATAGCTACTTGAACATTCTCAAAAACAGTTAATCTTTGAAAGATATTTACTATTTGAAAGGATCTTGAGATCCCTTTTTTACATATCTCATAAGGAGGCAATTCACTTATATCTTCGCCCTTATAAATGATTCTTCCTCTGTCACGCCTCAGTATCCCGGTTATAAGGTTAAAAAGTGTTGTTTTACCCGCACCATTTGGCCCTATAACAGCAACAATCTCCCCTTTATCAACCCTCAAGTTTGCTCCACATACAGCCATAAAATTATCGAATGATTTTTCAACAGACTCAACCAGCAACATTTATTTTACCTTTAGTATAGTTCTTTTTTTCTCATTAAGCTCTGAAAATAACCCATTATCCCTTCCGGTAAAAAGAAGATAAGAAGGATTAATATGATTCCTAATATCAAAGTCCAGTATTCTGTAAATATGCTTAAGATTGTTCTCAGAATCACAATCATTGTTGCACCCAAAATAGGACCTCCGAAAGTAAACCAACCGCCCAAAAGACACATAATGAAAACCTCAAGCGAGAGGACCCAGAACAGTAGTTCTGTGAATACAGACCTTTCTAATACAACAAAAAGTAAACCAGCAATACCGGCAAAAAAAGTAGCTATTACGATTGCAATAAGTTGGTAGAGTCTCACATTGATACCAATTGCCTCGCAACGTTGTGGGTTATCACGTATGGCCTGAAGCGTCTTTCCAAATGGTGAATTGATAATCTTATAAATTAAAAATAGACATAAGATAAAAACTGCCAAGATAGAATAGTAAGAGTTATTCAAAGACGAAAATATCTCAGGCATAGGTATTCCAGGTATACCATCATCACCCCCAGTAAAGCTGTACCAGCGAAAAGCAATAACCCAGATTAAGGAACCGAGAGATATCTGAAGCATTCCAAAGTATAGTCTGCTGAGTCTTACACAGAAGAATCCAATTATTAAACCTGTTATAGCAGCCATGATGGGACCTGAAATGAAAGCTACCCACATTGGTAATGGACTTTTTTTAATGATAAGAGCTACTGTATATGCAGAGACTCCATAAAATACTCCGTGATGAAACTGAAACATCCCACCATAACCAACAACGATATTTAGACTCATTGCAAGCAATGAAGTAACATATATTAAGGCAAGTATATAAACATAGAATCTTGGGAGAAAAAAGGGGAATATAAAAAGGAGGATAATAAGGATGATTAAAGGTTTATACCACTTTGAATAAATAATCTCTTTATCCAATATTTCTCCTTATTTTTCTCTAAATTCGTTACCAGACCGATTTTAGTAATCCCTTTGGTTTCAACAATAGAATAATCACAACAGCTAAGTAAGGGAATACGATTGCGAATTGAGGTAAAATCAATACACCCAGAGATTGACTTATTCCAAATATTAGAGAACCTATTAATGCTCCCCACATATTCCCCAATCCACCAATAGTGACTATCAGAAATGCTTCAATGATTAAAGAATGATCCATTCCAATAATAATGCTCACTGTTGGTGCTATTAATGCACCACCTAACCCTGCAAGATAACATCCTAATACAAATGCAATTGCAAAAACCCAGCTTACATTAATACCCAGGACACTGACCATCTCTCTATCCACGGCTGCTGCGCGAGAAATCTTTCCTATCTTTGTCTTGTTCGTAAAGAGCCAGAGTAGAATGGCTATTGCTGGTCCTATAATGAGGAGAAAGAGATTATATCTTGGGATCGAAATGTCAAAAACCGATATTGAGCCTTTAAGTAAATCAGGGGGTGAAACCGATCGATATTCTGCGCCCCATACAATCTTTACAAGATCTCCAAGGATTAATGAGACTGCGAAGGTAAAAAGCAGGAGCATGAGATGTTCCCTCTGATAAAGATGTGAGAATAAACTCCTCTCGGTGATCAAACTTATTAATGCTACAAATAATGGAGCCAGGATCAAGGCTAACCAAAAGCCCTCAGAACCTGATATTGTCTTTGAGATTGTAAAGGTTGTAAAGGCACCAATCATATAAAGAGAGCCATGGGCTATATTTGGCACTCGAAGCACTCCGAGTACAAGGCTTAAGCCAGCACAGACGACAAACAATATCATCGATCTACTTAACCCAACTAAAAACTGACTTATAAATGAATTTAAAAAATCCATATCAGATATTTTTCATTTAAGGGGCTCTTTTAAGCCCCTTAAATGTTTAATTTTTACTTTTTCTCCCTTGCCTTCATAATCTCTTCGCAACTTGGCATAACATCTTTACCTGAAATTGTTGTTATGTCACCCGAGATAAGAAAGTTATATTGAGGAACCTTTTTCGTTACACCAAAAAACATTGGCAGAACAGCCTGATGATCACATTTTCTCATCTCTATTTTTCCAACAGGTGAATCTATTACAAGTCCTTCGATTGCATCGATAAATTTCTCTTTATCTACAGAGCCTGCCTTTCTGTAGGCCTCTGCAATAAAATGGGCTGTTATATATGCATGAAATGCTGGAAACCCTGGTGGAGCACCATATTTGTCTTGAAATGCCTTCACAAAGGCCTTGTTTGCAGGTGTGTCAGGATAATAGAAATGATAATCCATAGTCCCCATTATACCTTCAGGAGCTTCGAGCCCAAGTGGTTTAAGGACAGCATGGTCTGTTGCTGTATGCATATAAACCGCCATCTTTTCGTGAATTGCTGTTGTTTTACATGTCTTAAGAGAGTTTGTCATTGTGGCTCCACCACCACAAACGATTAAGGCATCTGGTTTTGCCCCAATAATAGATGTATAATAAGGTACAAGATCTGGTTCACCTGTCTTCCACCAGGTTTCTCCTACCTTAACGACATCCGGTTTTAGTGCTTTTAAATATCTCCATACTGCATCTGCAATGGCATGTCCATACTCATAATCATCACCTGCAATCCAGTATTTTTTATAAGGCTTTTTTGACAGGACAAATGCTGCTGCCTTTCCTGCCATTGCTGTATTCTCTCCTGTTGAGAAGACATAGCGATGCCCCTTTGAACCTGTTATATGTTCACTCTTTGAGATCCATACAATAAATGGTACCTTTTCCCCCTTTACATAATCAGAAATTGCCAGTGTTACAGAGCTGTTTATAGTACCAACTATTAAATCTACATTTTCTCTCATAACAAGTTCTTTAGCCATGCTCAATCCTACATCAACCTTCCATTTATCATCACGTGTAGTAAACTCTATCTTTCTGCCAAGTACACCCTTTTTATTTATCTCCTCCAGTGCCAGTGTAAATCCATTCAGGGCATCTTTTGCAAAGACTGCTGGTGGTCCAACATATGTGTCAATAACTCCCACTTTTATAGCTTTTTGTGCAGATACTATTGAATTGAAATAAAGAATAGATGTAAGAATAATTGTCAATAATATTATGATTTTCTTCATTTTTATCACCTCCCGAAATTAATATAAAATATAATACACGTAAAAGCTCGTTTTACAGTTTTTTCAATCACCTCCTTTCTCTTTTTTCCCTTTAAAAATTATTTTAAAAAAATAATCCCAAATTCTTCATTATTTGTCAATCTATTTATTTCTTCGTTTAATTAGATCAATAAATCCGACTGGATTATAGCCCATCATTCCTCCATCTATTGTTATGGTTTCACCATTAATATAGGAAGCCTCATCGGAAGCCAAAAATATTGCGAGGCTTACAACTTCCTCTGGCCTTCCGAGTCTATTCAAAGGAATCTTTTTAGTTAAGCCAGAAACAATTTCATCCTTTTTGAGAATAACAGTATTCATACCGCCAGCAACAACACCAGGTGCAATAGCATTTACCCGAATGTTATACTTACTCCATTCATAAGCAAGTATTCTTGTCAACATAATAACCCCGGCCTTGCTCACGCAGTATGGTAAAAAACCCTGCTCACCAAGGATACCTGCAACTGAAGAGATGTTAATAATCTTTCCTCCTCCTTGCTCAATCATCCTCTTACCAACAGTCTGACAACAGAGAAATACCCCTTTCAAATTGATATCCAAGACTTGATCCCATCCTTCTTCAGATATTCTTTCAGCCTCGAGTATAAAGGGATTAATACCTGCATTATTAACAAGTATATCTATTCTGCCGAAGGTATCTATTGCTTTGTTTACCATCTCATTAACATCTTTATGCTTCGATACATCAGCACAAACGGCAATTGAATTGACACCAAGCCCCCTTATCTCTTGAGCAACAGCTTCTGCCTTTGAAGAATCTCTACCGTTAATGATAAGGGAAGCACCTTCCTTAGCAAATCCGATTGCGAACTCTTTTCCAATTCCTCGTGTTGACCCGGTTATGAGGGCAACTTTATCTTTTAATCTCATATTTATACCTCCTCTTACTTATTTATTAGTCATTTCGAGCACCCAAAAGGTATGTGGCAATCCAATGAAGCCATTGCGAGCCCGAAGGCTGTGGCAATCTAATAGATTCCTCGCTTCGCTCGGAATGACCATTTTAAAGATTGTTTCGGCTTCGCCTCGCAATGACTAAATTGAATCACTCAATTTGAGTCTAAATTAATCACTTTTCAGGCTAAGAAATCTATTGTTTTAAAAATTCATCGATCCTTTTTAAAAATAGATTATTTAGATGGATGGTGTTTTCAGGTGCCCATCCAAAAACCTCTTCCCATACCTCTTTACTTTCCATACATAAGTAGATAAAGAGTTTTTTATCTATCTCCCTTAACCATCCTGCTATCTTTCTATATAGTTGGACCCGAATATCCTTTAGGTACCGAAATTTTCCGTCTCTTCCCGGAAACAGTTCACCTAAAAATATCCTTGTTTTTGGGAAGCGATTCTCTGAAACAGGTTTAAGTAGAGGAGGGTAACGGAATCCCCCAAGGCTTATCCAGATAACTCTTTGGGGGTCAATCTGTTTGAATAGCAAATCTATACATCGCCTGTAGTCTCTTTCCCAGCCTTCGTAATAAATAACAGGATCAAAATGGAATCCTAAGGGATAGCCTTTTCCCTCACATCTTTTTGCAGCCATAATCCTCTCATCAAGTGAGGCTGTTCTGATCTCCTCGCGATCGATCAGTGTCGAAGGATTTAATGACCATGATACAACGGTTTTACCTGAGTGTTTAAGATTTAAAATCCCTTCAACCTCGGAAGACTTTGTTTTAAGTTCCAGTATTGCACCTTCTCTTTTCCCGAAATGTTGAATAAGAATTTCTGAGAGAGGGAATATCGATTCTAGCGCCAAACTGTCAGAGAGTTCTCCTGTGCCCAGTCGGTAGAAGGATTTTTGCCTTGAAATAAATCCGTCGATCTCTTGTAGTAGTTCATCAATGTTTGAATATAGAGTAATAAAAGGGTTGTTGAGATATTCTTGTAAAACGCAGTATGAACAATCCATAGGGCAGTTAGTTATAGCATTAATCACGTAGTATCCGCAGCATATATGGTTTGAAGTTCCAGGACATGGTTTAAGACGCCTGCCATGAAAATGAGTGATAAAGATCTGCCTTTTTCCTATACTTAGGGGATCAGAGAAGATTTTATATCTTTGAATCAATTCTTTTTTATCATTAACCTCTTCAACAGGTGTTTGAGGCAATGACTTTATAACCTTCTCTGTCAGCCAATCCTTCTTTGCATTCTTATCGATGTAAATCTTTTCAAAATGGATAAGCGGCATAATCAAACTATCGCATCTCCTTTAAAATCTGCCTGAATTCTTCACGGTTTCCAATGTCGGCTAAAGTAGTGACAAGTGAATTATACTCTTCATATGTCCCAAATCGTAATGAGACCTTGAGCTCCCTTCCTTCAAAAAAGTCTGAGTGTTGAAAAGAGATTCCGTCTGGTAGATTCAAGCACTTTATCCTTTTATCAAATTCCTCTTCTTTTTTGAACCAAATAGGGTATCTTATATTCATAAGGATTTTTTTTATTTTTTCGGTCCTTTGAGAAGGTGTAAGCTCATTGTTTGAAATGATAATTTCAATCTCCGGCCTTTTAATAATCTCCCTTATGGGGAGATTATCTCTCAATGAAATCTCCGATAAAAGGACAAGGAACTCTTTTAAACGGTTTTCACCAAGTTTTAATTTCGACAAAAATGGGATAAGCTCTAAACGGTCTTCTGAGCTAAAAGTTGCAAATCTCCTAATATTTGAGTGTGATACTTTTTCATTAAGGACATACACCTTGACTTCCTCTTCCATACGAGCAAGAGAGAGATATGTATTTAGGATCTTCTCATTTGTTTCAAGACCAAATAGGGGTAAGAATCTTTGAATCATCGTGGATGAGTCGATCCCAAACATATTGACTAATTTATCAATTGCGATTGCCTTCTCAACAGTATTAAGACCCCTTCCCATGATGTTTTCGTGTATGGCTAAAATAAAGAAGTCTTTTTCTTCTCGCTCTTCCTCAAAGATGATACAATCTACTTCTTCAATTCCAAATTCCTTTAATATAGCAATCCTTCTAAATCCAGATACGATTTGAAGTCCATCCAATTTTTCTCTTAAAATAACAGGTTGAATTAATCCAATCTGTTTTATAGATGAACGAAGCATTTTAAGATCGGGCTTAAAGTTTGTTGAAAATGTTTCATCCTTTATATCAATATCCTTTAGTTGGACCTTTTTAAACTGTTTAGATTTAATCATACTCTTTCTCCCTGTTAAATCTCAACTCCATACTGTCTCATAATCTCCTTATAATATTTCCCTTCCAGTTCCTTCCCCCTCTTTAAAAAACCCATTGAAAGTATCCTGCATTTTTTTTCCATCTCTTTTATAACCATAGCTCTTTGTTTCTGTGTCAAATAAGGTTCTTGTAGTATCTTTTCAAGTGCTATTACTCTGTATCTATCATTCCCCCATTCTCTTTGAGAAAGTTGATCAGGGTGCCCCCCCCTTTTTATTATAAGCTTTTCGGGTATGAAGAAGATTGGAAATCTCGAAGAAACCCTTAACCAGAAATCATAATCCTCACAGACCGGAAGTGCTTCATCAAAAAGTCCTACCTTTGAGAAGAGACTTCTTCTCATCATGGCAGATGAAGGGCTTATGATACATAAAGGAAGACATTTTTCAAATATCCAGCCAGAATATTTCGAGTGTTTCTTCATCGGATTTACCCTTTTTCCCTTTCTTATCCAGATCTCATCAGTATAACAGATCGGATAATGGGGGTTTTCATCGAGAAAAGAAACTTGGATCCTTAGCTTCCCTTTAACCCATAGATCATCAGAATCCAAGAAGGCGATATACTTACCTCTGGACTGAAGGATTCCTCTATTTCTTGCAAAACTTACACCCCTGTTTTCAGGATTCTGTATTAGCTTTACCCTGCCACCGTATCTCTTTATTTCCTCTGAGGTCTTATCAGTAGATCCATCATCTACAACTATAAGTTCAAAGTCCTCAAAATCTTGATCAAGTACCGACTGTATTGCCTCCTTTAACATTGGTAAGCGATTATAGGTTGGGATGATAACAGAAACCTTTGGCATAATTTATAGAACAAGGATGTCCGTGAAAATTGAGGGCGATCGCCTTAAATCTAAAAAATCAAGCAACCCTTCTTGTTTTCTTCTTTAGTCTGCTTATCCTTTTTCTCAATATCTCGACCATCTTCCAATTTCTTTGCTGAATCAGTTCTTCTCTCTTTGCCCTGAGTTCTTTTATCTTCTGCTTTAATTCAGAAGCAGTTACAGCGGTCTTTTCTTTTTTAATCTTTAGCTCAGGTTCGGGTAATCCCTTTGCAGCACGAATTGCAGCTATAAGTTCTTCTTTCTTCATTGCATGAACACCTTGAATCCCTGGCAATCCAAGTGCCATCTCCCTGAGCTCTTTAGCTGTCATCTTTTCTAAGGGTTTTTCTTTCTTTTCCATTGTGACCTCCTCACTGTTCAATATTTTTCTACACCAAATTCGAGATCTACTTCAAATGAACTATCTCGATTGAAATGAAAAGGCCAAAAAAGAAGTAAACACGAACCCTGGAATATCCTTTCAAAACCACTCTCAGAAAGAGAGACAGTCTCTATTGGAAAACGCCACAATCTAAAATTTTTACTGCTATTTATAAATATTTTCAGACCATAATATTTGTCAATTAGACAGACCTTTGATATAGATTCTGACTCGCCAATACTCCTTAGTCTTCTATCATCAGGGTAGAGTCCATCTATCTCATAGTATCTATCATCTGAATCTCCAGAAAGTAGATTTATATTAAATTCTATCCCAAAAAGGCATTTTTTGTCATCTATATCTGGACACTCATTCAAAAGCTGATATTTTGCCTCAATCAAACTTTTATTACTTTGGAGAAGAATATTCTTAATTAGACGAAGCGGAATCTTTTTTTCATCTATCAATATATTCCCGTGTCTTGAGAAAGTAACATTCTTTCCATTCTTCAAATTATTTATTTCAAAATTGTAGTCACTTTCTATAAAATCACCAATCTCTTTATAATCATGCCTTCTAAAAGATTCTAAATCCGTTTTCTCATCAAGGAAATGGTCTATAAAGGAGGCCCTTCTATATCTGTCAAAGATTAAGTACTGTTCAAGATTTTTTTCTTTTAAATCGAATATTTCATGAATGGTTCTAATCCTATCTCCCGATGCTTCAGCTGCCGATTCCAAGATCTTTCTATGATAGCCTTCCTTCCTTCTTGTTAGGGTATTTAAGATGTTAAAAGCCTTTGGCTTAAAATCCATCTCCAGTAAGTATCCACCTTGACACATGAATAGTAAGATAAGGTTTTTATTTTTAATTATTAACTCTTCTTTTCCATCTCCATTCAGGTCAAGTCTTTCAAATTCAATCCAATTGTCTTTCTTATGTCTCAATCTGTCATACAGGGTCTCTGCCCTTATAAGATTCTCATAAAGGGCATGCCTTAGATGTGGAAGGTATAGTCCCCCAAACACCCCGTGCCAGTAAGCATCGTTACATTGCGACCTGTAAAGATTTTTGATAATATTTTGGATGCCTTTTTTTGTTTCTGTTTTTATATTTCTACTTAGATGGATTACCCTTTTATGAAGATCATTAGATTCTGGATATTTTGAAAGGAAATTCCTCCAGAAACCTCCCTTTATAAATCTTCTGATTTCATCCCCATCAGGAAAGGTTTTAAGTTTTTCAATTATCTTTCCGTATTCAATCATAGACTCGGTTGGCAAACTCCATTCATCCATCTCCATATAAGAAGAACATGGAAGGTATATCCTGCCTAAAGGTTTATATTTTGAAGCGTAATAGCCAAGTGGCATAGGTTCAATCCAGCTTAAATTTTCTTTTATCAAATCAAAAAAACGTCTTAACCAACCCTCTTCATAAACTGAGTGATAAGTATGGGGCCATACACCAAATTTTTCGCCATCATCAGCAAATATTGCAGCAGGATGGCCCACCCTTTCTCTTATATTGGAAAGATATTCGATTGTCTCTTCAGGTTGATGAAATGGAATAATGTATCTCAGTTTTTCACTTCCCGGAAAAACTTTTAGAGCATATCCTTCATCTTCAGTTATGTAATATCCATTTAAGTCTTCTTCCTTCAGGCCTGCCTTTTTGAAATGGTAGTCATCGATTGTGATGTATTTAATACCAGCTTTAGCTAAGAATTTTGGAAGGTGAGGTTCCCATACCCTTTCAGCTAACCATAATCCAGATGGGGAAAATCCAACCTCTGTCTTTATAGTCCTATTTAACAAAACTATCTGGCCTATCTTATCTTCATCCGGGAGGACAGAAAGTATAGGCTCATAGTAACCACCGCTTATCATCTCTAACTGCCCTTTTTTGACCAACTCCTTTAGTTTTCTTATAAATTCTGGATGATTCTTTTTAAAAAAATCCCATAGTACTCCGGAATAATGGATGCTAATCCTCATGAATGGATAGTCTTTGAGGGTTTCGATAAATGGAAGATATGCCTTCTTATACGCATCTTCAATAATATGTTGAAAATTTCCAATAGGTTGGTGATTGTGGATACAAAAGAGTAATGAAACCTTTTCCATTTTACTAAATTTATAAGATTTTCGAATGGAAATCAAATTAATAAAATGGGGTTGACCTGAGGCCAACCCCATTTTATTTTTGGCGGGAGCGACGGGGCTTGAACCCTAAACCCGCTTTGTAAATTATTGATATTATTAAACAATTTTTTGACCTTTTTCTCCTGGTGACAGTTTGGTGACGGTCAAGGATAATTTTTTAAGATCAGTTTTTAGGTTTTCAATATTTGTGTGTGCGTATTTTTCGGTCATCTTTATCGATGAGTGACCAAGAAGTTTTGAAACTTTGAATATGCTTGAACCACTATTGACAAGTTGGGAAGCGAAACTGTGACGTGTTGCGTCATATAATCTAAATGAAGATGAAATATTTGCCTTTTGACGAACCTTACTCCAAATATTCCTCAAATTGTTTTCACTGTAAGGACCTCCTGTATTGGGATTCACAAAAACAAATGCCTCAGGTAGATTATTTTTGACCCTTTCTTTTAAGAAGTCCATCATTTCAGGATGAATAGGGATTGTTATTGCGTTTTTACTTTTTCTTCTTTCAAGATAAATCCCATTAGAAAATGTAGCCCTAATTATAATTGTCTCATTTCTTAAATCTATATCTTTGCATTTTAAAGCCCTTGCTTCCCCTGGTCTACAACCCTGTAACATAAGAAACATGAGAATAGGTTTATGCTTATCAGGTATGTAATTAAGAAGTTTAATCTGATCTTCGGAAGTTAACCACCTGAATGAAGGAGGTTGGACTTCAATCTTTGGAAACGAAGGCACATTATCGATAATCTCAAGATCATATTTTAGATATCTTAGAAAAGTTTTAAAAAAATCTAAAATATTTTTGACACTTTTTGGTTTAAAGTTAAATTTTTTTTCAATATAGGTTTTGAAATTGATAATATCTAACTTTCTAATCTCTCGCACATCCTTTGTTCCAAAAAAATCCTTCACCATTCTTCCCATTCTTTCATAGTCTTTCTGATAAGAAGGAGCGATTAAGGGGAGTTTCATTTCAAGAAACTTTTCGATAAGATTAGAAGTCCAGAATTCTTTTAATTCACTATTAACGTATTTTGAAGGATTAAAAATATGATTTTTTATTTCATAATTTATATGAGCCAAAAGATTTTGTGCACGTTGATAACTGTCTAACGTCTGGCCAGTTTTGTCCGAAAAAAGCCTTATCCTGTTTCCATTAAACCAAAGATCGATATAAAACCTTCTTGGAATTATTTTGCACTCAGGGCAAATGTATCCTAAACGTGGGACATGCGTAAAACTTCCCCCACACTTTTCACAATGACCCTTGCAACGAATTATCCCCTTCATATCTTCTCCTTCCTTCAAAAGAAGTTGAAGATATCCGTTATCATATTTGGGGATCGTTGTCAATAAAAAACTCATCTCTACCAAGCTTGTAGCCGTTTTTCTGGAAAACGGCCAAACCAGATGAAAGGATGACCCTGCAAAGGCATTCATCACAAGATGATTTAAATCCTAATCAATCCCCTTCTTTCTGCCAGATAAATAGCAAGCCCCATCAGACCTAAAATTGCAATCTTACCGGTAGTCGTGCTCCAAATATTTTTTAACTGCATTTTGATTTCTTCAAGCCCCGAAAAATTTCTTTTTGCAGGTGCATATACTAACCGGGGCGAGGACGGTGAGACTTCGTCCACTTCTGGTCTTGAGTCGGGGCCCCAAATGTTCGGACCACCTCCAAAAGGAAAAAGATTAAACCCCTCAAGAGGATCAGCAAAACCACGATAATTGCCCCCTTCCGGGACATTAAACAGCGGACTTCCGAGTTGTGTTACTATAGACATACACTTCACCTCCTTTCAAGGCCTCGCCTCGCCTTCGCCTGAGACTCCGTTTGCTCTCCGCTCAGGCTCGGCTCGGCCAGTGCTTAATTCAAACCCACGATTTCTAAAAAATCACCAAAACTTCCTTTAAATCCCTGCCTAACTAAAGAAGGATAGAATTCTTTACATTCTTCCTTTAAAAGGTCAGCTAAAATGCCTTTCAACAAACCAAAAAAACGATAATAAACTTCCAATTTTATATTTTCAGGCAGTGAACGGAAAACAGCATTACGAACATCCAGGGCTCCAATTATAAGCTCATCTATTGGGATGCTTAAAACATCTACCTTAGAGAGATAGTTATTAACCTTATCGTGAGCCACCGTTAAGATATTTAGAGGGATCAATTTCTTCAATTCCACAGGGAAGATTTTTTTCTTCACTTCTTGAATAATTTGCGAAATTTTTTTCTCTTTTTCCAATTTTTCAATATCCTTTAAGGACTTCCTCATTCTCAATTCAAGTTCAGACAATTCCACAGATTCCCTCATTTCTTTTACCTTTGGGCTCGGGTTAGTTACAGGGATTACCCCATCGTATGCACGAGTCTTTTTTTCAACATCTTTCCCCTTTTTCTCTTCTCCATTTTCAGAGAGAATTTTGTAAACGGTTGGACGGGAAATGTCGAGAGCCTTTGATATTGCTGTGATAGTAAGCCCTTCCTCCCTTAGCCGTCTGACCTCATCTTTAAAATCTTTCCCCATTGAAACTCCTGTGTTGTAAATTCATAATTTTACATGTATGGTTGTAAAATTTGAGATTTCGTTTACAGTAAAGTTTACACTCCCAATAGTTTTACTGAAAATATAATGAATCTGTAAGAAATTTGTTAATAATATTAATAACTATCCTCTTCTTTTTTGCCTTTTCTTAGGCCTTCTGGCAGTGCTGTTTACGATTTCACGCCAACCCTCCGATCTTTCCCGATCCATGATGGACAGCATTTTCTCGAAGGCCTCAAAAATTTTCTGAAGTCTCTTTATTCTGTTTTCCATATTTCCCTCAAAAATCGGGGGGGCCCCGCCACTATCCCCCTTTCCCCACCTGCTGGAGCCAGCAAGAGCAGGTTCACCCGTTTTACACAAAATATCGTTTATTATTATTTAAGTTATTTATTTTATTATTATTTTTTATTTTTTTATTTTTTATAATTGAAGTGAATATTATCATCAGACGATATTTTGTGTAACAGAATCATAAGTCAACCAAAATTCTTTTTTGCTCTGGAAACCACTGTTTAGAATAAGCGTCTTACAACTGTTGGACAAATCCAATCCAACATTGGAATTTACAAGTCCTAATACCTCTAAATCTTCAATGGCGAGTTTTGTAGTCGTGTAAGGGAGCCCGAGGTAATTGCTAATCGTCACCTGATCTGTCGGTCCCTTCTCGGATAAGGCACGTAAAACACACCTCCTTAGTCTGGGCATTGAGTCAAGGGCTGATTTTAAAATTATTCCAAAATCCTCATCTCTAATTTCGGATTCCATTTGTAACATAGCGAGTCCGATACCTAACATTAGCAATTGATTAGCCATTCTGGTACCGACTTCATGGTCAGGGATATCCTTAATCTCACGTGCCCTATAACTGTCCCGCAGAACTGGAGACCGAGCATAAGCGGCTAAGGTTGCAAGGCTACCGATCCTTTCCAAAATCTTTTTTGAAACAGAGACTTTTATATGGGGCAGGTTTAAGAAATAATTCTTTACCGCATTTCTGAGGTCTTCTCGCAAGTCTCTTGATTTTAATTTCTGCATCGAATTTATGGCAATTTCCACATCCCTATCGATTGTATTTTTCTCAATTCGCCAAAAGATAAACCGTGACCCGAATTTTTCTCTTGCGTTATGGTGTTGGTCTATAGCTGAAGTGGAGGCACCGACTATCCCAACCTTACCTTGCCATTCCACTAAACCGAGTCGGTTACCAAAGGGCCTTGAATATCTCCCATCGTATACGTCACGAAGAATTGAAAATAGGGCATTTTGTTTATCAGGATGAAGCGATAAGATTGCGGACATATCTTTTACCAAAAGAACAAAGGTTTCGTCGCTTGGAAGCCTTTGAAGAAGCCCATAACCCTTTGTGTTTTTTCTTCCCACCATCCCCGAAAATAGGGATTGGGCAGTAAGCTCAGAAACTCCGATCACATTTGGTAGACCAAAGAATGGATTTAAGGTCTCGGTTTTCGTTCTTCCTGAACCTCCGATAATTAGTGCCCATACAGGTTCATAGTTTTTTAAAAAGAAATTCGCAACAATCAAACTGAAGACAAATCTAAAAGTCGAGGGGGATATTTCATAAATCTCTCGATATTTTTTTTCTAATGCTTTAAGCTCCATTGCTGGCTCCTCTCCATTCTCTTTTAATCTTCTTCCTCGATCCCCAATGCCGAGGCCGCTAATTCTTGAATTTCATCAACATCGGGATCATCGCTGTCCGCTTCGTCGTATATCGCTTCTAAAATTTCTTTGAGATTTTCAAGTTCTTCCTCTAACTCTATTTTTGTCGCCATTTCTTTCACCTCCTTCAATTGCATTTGCCGGGATAAAAATTCGATGCCCTATTCGGACAAACTTTAATTTTTCACGCCAAATTCTTCTATACACGGTAAAAGGATCAATCCCAAGAATACGCGCAGCCTCTTTTACCGTTATTAAACCTTTATTTTTTCTTAGATTTTTAGTATAATTTCTCATATACTAATAATACGAAATAACAATCTCTAAACGGTAGGAAAATCTCCCTAACTATTTGAAATTATGATAGAAAATAAATTTTATCTAATTGAGAGAAATACAAAGAAATATTTCAAAAGATATAGGTCAGATTATTATGATCTTTTCAACGAAGGTTGTTTAGGTTTATTGGATGCATACTATAGATTCGATCCTGAAAAAGGAGATTTTGACTCTTTCGCTTCCCAGGTCATTAAAAACAGGTTAATGGATTACATTCGAAAGACCAAAAGGGATGAGGAAAAAACATCGTCCATTTATGAGAAGTTTGATGAAGAAGATGATCCCTTAATCGAGAAATTAGAGGATAAGAATATACAGTTAGTTGACGATGAAATAATTGAGCGAGAAGAGAAGGGAAAAAAGAATAAAATCGCTCATGATATATTGAGTAAACTCAAACCCAATGAAAGGTATATCTATAAAAAGAAGTTAGAGACCACTTATAGAAAATTAAGTTCCAAATTAAAAATTAGTCCTGAAAGAATAAGGCAAATAAATATAAGGGCAAAAAGAAAAATTATATGCATAATGTCTAAAGATTTACGAGAAAAATTAGAAGGTAAGGTGATTCTTAACCTTGTTGTCTTTGCCAATTTGGAAATCGGGGATTTTGCAGAATGAAGAATTTAAAGTTGAAGAAAAAATAGGAGATAAAGCTTTAAAAGAGTTATTACTGAATTTAAAAAAAGAAGAGGAATGTATAAAAAATAATGAAATGTTGACAGAAAAAGACAAAGAACAAGAGTTAAAGAATTATGAAAATCTAAGATTTATGCTACAAAGAATCTACAACCAGATCAAAGAATTAAAGATGCAAGGGGATCATATATTCTGGCCATCAAAGACGAAACCAAAACGAGATAACGTTTTTGAAGCGGTAACATATTTCAGGGCAATTTTTAAAGAAACATTTGGTGAATACAGATGGGATTTAATTGAGGAGATAATCATGGCTTATTGTCCCGAAGTATTTAAGGGCGGAAATATAGAGTCGTGGTATTATAAAAGGAAGAAGGAAGATTTTAAATATTGGCCTATGAAAGTTGAAGACCGAGAGAAATTCTTTTTAGAAAGTCTCAGAAAAGATTTCAACTATTAGACTAATAGGATATAGATGAAACAATATATAACAAATCACTCCAGCGGATGGCTTAAAAAAGTGAACCAGGTTATTTCTTCTCTATTTTTAAGTTGATGGCGGATTTGTTCAGTGTTTGTGAAATCGAAGGGAAAGTTAATTGGAACAAAGATCAGGTTAAAGAAAGATACAAGATCATGAGGAAAAATCGAAATTTTAATAAAGATTATTGGGATGAATATTATAGAAACAAATTTTACTTGCATAAAGACATCAATGAAAAAACTGGATTATTAGAATTGGTATCGTTAAATAGAGCAACCGATAAAAAGTCCGTTGTTTAGTGTGCTAAAATTGTGATAAAAATAAGTCAAAAAGACTAAACTTAATAGAAGTAACTTGAAGTGACGGAAATCGTTCTAATGCTTGATTCTCAAGGGTTGGCGGGAGACCAAGAATGAAATCAAGGGGTTAGAAAAATTGCCTTTTTGGGATAAAAACCCCCTTGACAAGTTGGGGGGGGGTGGTATAATAATAAACCAGAATTTTGGAAAAACTAAACTGTTACACTGTTACTATATGATTTATAAAATCCTATTCGCAGTTCAATAATTGTTAGGCGCTATAATCGAAAGGGCAAAATGAAAAATATAGACCAGGCATGGAACGCTCTTCGAGCAACTCTGCAAAACAATTTTACTTTTTACGACATAAAGGAAATTGTCGGACTTGCCGGCTTTGATCTGGCATCTATATCACACCTTGAGCAGAGAGCAGGAGGCGGAGCGTCAAAAGGGCAACTAATGACAGGGATTGACCGTGGACTGCATGAACTTGACGATGAGTCCTTTAAACGTTTCATCGCCGTTGTTGCCGAAGAGATATTGAGAAGAAGGCCGGATTCACGAGAATCACTCGAAGACAATCTTTCACGTCTGGGCTGGTCTCTTAGCGGGAATTCTGTAATACCCATTGAAATTTTCGACACTTCTATACTTCCTGAGCTTCCATCCGAATCTCAGCATGATCTTACAAAGGCAGCGCAACGCCTACGTGATGGGGACTTAAGCGGTGCCATTTCCTCAGCGTGTGGCGCATTAGATGCAGCAACATTTGCGATTTATACCTCAGCCGGTCTTGGCGATCCTACAAAAGCCTCGTTCCAAGAGCGATGCAAACGCTCCTTGGAGGCCAAAGGGGTCATTCCACAAATGGAGCAACAGTTGCGCGAACTTGGCTGGAACGAACAAGAAATCAAGCCATTTCGTAAGAATTTTGAGGGTGCTATGAATCAGGGGGCTTATGTAATCCAGACCTTGCGATCCAATATGGGTGATGTTCATGGCACTAAACCGATCCTAAAGCCGTTGGTATTCGATTGTTTGAAGTGGGCAGAGCTTATGCTTCGCGCCCTCAAGGAGGTTTAATAATGGCACAATATTCTAAAGTTACCTCCATGGCCAATATATCGACGCACGAAATTCATAAAGCCTTTGCACTCGTTTTAAGCACTCTCCTTCTTTTAGTCCTACCCTCTGCAGTTTTGGCCCAGACTGCTCAGGAAATCGCAAGGAAAGCATTCGGCTCAACCGTACTCCTCGTGATGAAAGACGCCAACGGCCAGCCCCTCTCCCTTGGCAGTGGCTTTTTCGTTCGTGATGGCGAGGTTGCGAGCAATCTTCATGTTGTCGAAGGTGCCGCAAGAGGGTACGCAAAGATTATCGGTCAGAAGGCAAAGTACGACATCGAGGGCATAACAGCCGTTGACCCCGAGCGGGATCTTGTGGTTCTCAAAATCTCGGGTGCCCGTGCAGGAGCACTTGCCCTTGGCAATAGTGAATCCATTCAGGTCGGGGAAACCGTCTACGCCGTTGGAAATCCTCAGGGGTTGGAAGGCACCTTTTCACAGGGCATCGTCAGCAGCATCCGAGAGGTTGGAACCGACAAGCTTCTGCAGATTACCGCCCCCATATCCCCCGGTAGCAGTGGTGGCCCGGTGCTGAACGGTAAGGGCGAGGTGATCGGCGTTTCCGTAGCTACCTTCAGAGGTGGCCAGAACCTAAATTTTGCAATACCTTCAAACTATTTGAAGACGTTGCTTGGAAAGGCTGCGCCTGCAAAGCCATTGGCACAAGCGAAGCCAGCGAAGTCACAGCGTTCGATTCTTGCCGATTTGGGTGGCAAGAGCACAGAAGGGGTTATCGGAGAGAATTTCACTTATGACAGTTACTCTATGAATGGTGAGTACTCGTTCTCTTTGGTTAACAGATTGCGCGAGCCCGTCAGAGACATCTACTGTCTCGTTGTGTTCTACGATCTCGAAGGAAAACCCATAGATGTGGCGATGCAGCGTTACAGTAGCCTTATTCCAGGTGGACTCGCCAAGCGGATAAATGGCCAAGTGGATGGGAGCGTTGAAAACCTCAACAATCCAACTCCTCCTTCCTCGCGTGTTCCCGAACCACCGCCGCGTAGGCCACGGGGAAGAGTTGATATCCGGATTCTTGGTTTTCAGATCACAGACTAAGGACAAAAGCGCCTAACAAGGCGCTGCACTGGACGGAGATTCCGCTGCGCTCCATCCCCGCCAGTGAGCTTGGGCTTTATGCTTTCTAATAGGTGCTAATGATGATAATCTTTGAGAACGCTGCAAAGAAAATAAGGGATTTCAATAATTATCCCGATCGCCCCCATGAAAGCTACCATAGGGTTCTTACTGCAAGACAGCGAGAAAGATCATTTGTTCAGCAAAATGGAAATGTCAGCGATGAAAACCTTTATCTAATTGATCAGGCACTCAGAAGCTATTTTATGATGAATAGAGGCAACAGGATGGGAACGACAGATGAATTCGTCAGCAAGCTCGCAAATATTCTACGGAACAACGAAATAAGTGGTATTTTGGCCAAGCTGAGGGAAGTTGCAATCATTACTTCTAACTTGGAGCAGTATAAAGCGGATGCGAAAAAGTTATATGAATCCCTTTCCAAAAGTGAACATGGGCTATCCGCTGATAGGACTCATTTTTGCGTTGGTGCAACAAAGGTAATGCACTATCTCTTCCCAGAGCTTTTTGTTATGTTGGATCAAAATGTTGGAAAAGCAGTTGGTTATCGTCCTGGCCAATATAATAATTTCGAGTCCTATTGGGATGTCATGGATATTTGCAGAAAAGAACTGAAAGAATGGCAAGAAATACATAATGACACTGACAGCTTGCTACAACTGGATACTCCGCCAACTACGTTGCCAAGAACTTTTGACAAATGTGCGTCGATTATGGGTATTTGTTTAAAGGTAATAGGCAAGTTTTTCCAAAAAGACAAAAATCCCTCTCATTCTTACTAAAAAAGAAGTAAGTAATATTTTTATCACCATCCAGATACATGTTGATGATACTCATGTGGGATCGTAATATCATGGCCCTCTTATCAGAATTAAATCCTCAATGAAGGAGGTATCACC
>JBBIOI010000056.1:0-21591 GCA_037443425.1 Deltaproteobacteria bacterium | reverse complement strand
TCTGAGGCTTGTGAGCCCCTGAGATTTGCAATGATAAAGGCATATCCCCTCCTTGAAAAGAAATTAAAATCTCCTGCCTCTATGGAGGCACGTTCTCCAGAAAAGGAGACAGGAATAATCTCAATGGATTGATCCCTTTTTGAGTATGGAGATATTGTCAGGATGGCTGGAAATCTGCCTTCTGCCTTGGGCCTAAATATATCCGAATCAAGGTTTATCCCTGCGCTAACAGGGATCCTTATATCGCGCTCAATAATTACATCGTAACTGCGTGAAGAAGTAGACCAGTCTAAAGAGAACATACCTCCCCCTGAAATTAGAGTAATGATCTTTTTACGAGTGCCTTTACAAGTGAAACTTTATATTCATTCCTCTTCAATGGTATGGCCCCTTTAACCGAGGCCTCTGAAACCTCTTCTACAAGACCTTCTGTAATTTTTTCTCCCTCTAACATCCTTTCTGCATCAAGAGGTCTGTAAGGAATTGGTGAAACCCCACCTATTGCTATCCTTGCCTTCTTAATCTTATCAGAATCAGAAAATGTAATAGCTGAATAAACACTCACCACGGAAAAGTCAATAGCCTTTCTTTCTCTAAACTTTAAATATTTATGCTTTGTAGTTGAGTCAGGATTTGGTATATGGATATTAATTATGATCTCATCAGGTTCAAGTTCATTGCCAAGGGCTTTATAAAATTTTGAGGCTTGGATTTTTCTCTCTCCTCTTGGTGATATTGTATGAATTTCTCCATCAAGGGCTGTCAATCCTGTTGCAATATCCGAAGGGCATACAGCAACACATCCTCCTTCTCCAAATATTGAATGGTATTGATTTTCACCATCAATTGCATAGCATCTACTGCCCTTTTTTCTCAGACAATCAAAAGATATCCCGGTAATCTTTGGCCTCCTATAGTACCAGCATCTCACATCCTGGCATATATTTCCTCCAATTGTAGCCATGTTTCTTATTTGTGGAGATCCAACCGACCTACATAACTCTGAAAACATCGGTATTCTATTTTTTATCAGGGCCGATTTTGATATGTCGTCGATCAGCGAGAGCGGTCCAATATCTATCCCACTTCCATTTTCCCTAATATAGCTTAAAGATCCTATCTTTTTTATGCTTACAAGGACAATCGGAGAAATGACCTTGTTCTTCATCAACCCAATAAGATCGATACCTCCAGCTATTATCTTCGCTTCTCCCTTAAATGACTCAAGTAGTGATAATGCCTCTTCTATTGTTTCGGGGCTATAGTAAAGTGGTTTTACAGGTTTGCTCCAGTACTTATTTAGCCAGGAGAAAGCCTTTTCGATCTCTTTATGATCTATTGAATTTCTTTCCATATCAGGCTTTCGTCATCTTTTCGACCGCACTTAAAATCTTATCCGGAGAGAGGAATCCATCAAATATCCTTACACCTATCGCATTATAAATTGCATTGGCTATGGCAGGCCCAGCTGCAGTCATTGCTGTCTCGCTCATTCCCTTAGCACCAAATGGCCCCCATGCACATGGCCTCTCAGCAAAAAACCTCTTAAAATCCTCACTTCTCGGCATATCCAGAAACGTTATAAGCTTATAGTCAATAAGATTTGGATTAAGAACCACACCCGTCCTCTCATCTATCACATACCTCTCTGTCCTTACCCAACCATTAGCCATCACTACACCAAGATCAATCTGATTCTCAATGATAATCGGGTTTATCGCCCTGCCACAATCATGACCCGAAACAATCCTTACAAGCTCTATCATACCCGTCTCTGTATCCACATCCACCTCAGCAATGGTTACCGCTGCTGCATAGGCATGAATAACCTTGCCAGTCCTCTCATCCCTGATAGAATCATAAGGAGGATTGTTTGCCCAACCCGTTATCTGCCAGTTTGAAAGACATAGAGAAGCAATAGAGATCTTACGATCCGTTCCCTTAACCCATATATGTCTGTCACGGGCCTCAAGTTCATCGGGCGTTGCATTAAGCCTCGGCGCTGCAAGCTCAAAGAGCTGTCGCCGCACATCCTCAGCAGCAAGCCGAGCTGCATTCATCGGACTCGATGTCCCTGTACTTGCAACATTCCCCCTCGATGGTGGGGTAGCACCTGTATCAGAAAGCACAGGATTTACATCCTCATACCTAAGCCCCAGTGCCTCTGCAACTACCTGGCAAAGGGCTGTTGCATAACCCTGACCCATCTCAACAGCCATAGATAAAACTGTTGCAGTCCCATCCTGATTCATCTTCACAATGGCTGAAGATGGCCAAAATGATGTATGATGCATCCCAATGGCAATCCCAATACCCCTCCTCTTTGAACCATTTATCAAAACAGGCCTTCTCCAACCCTTCCACTTCTCCTTCCATCCGGCCAGATCAGCACATCTCCTTATCAAATCAGGAAAACTATTTAGATCATCTCCAAGAATCCCCCAACGAATCGGTCCATAAAGTACCTGCTCATACTCCATTGCCCTATCACCATAGCGCATACAGTTCTTGATCCTAAACTCCACTGGGTCCATATCAATCTTCTCTGCCACCATGTCCATGATTCTCTCAAGGCTGTAAATCACCTCAGGATCACCAAAACCATTCATTGGGCCATAACCAATGATATTTGTCAAAACACCACATGTTTCAGCCTTTGAGTTTGGTATCTCATAAAGCATCGTACAGCCAAGAAGACCTGTTGCCTGGCAGATGAATTGTACACAGGTATCATTCCCCCAGTGACCAATTATTTGATGGTAGGCTGATGTTAAAGTTCCATCCTTCTTTACCCCAATCTTATGAAAATTCTTATAGCTTATCCTATGATGGGTACCGATAAAGTCTTCTGCCCTGCTAAAGACAGCCTTTACCGGCCTTCCTGTCCTTTTGGCAAGCAGTGCTGTGAGGGTGGCTGTTTTTTCAGGCATCTTTCCACCATATCCACCAACAGCATAACTTGCAATAACCCTGACATTAGATTGAGGGATACCAAGCGAGTTTGCTAAATCTTGCCATACAAAGAGTGGTAATTGGGTATCCGCATAGCATGTAAGCTTCTCTCCCATCCACTCACAGATAACCCCTCTCGGCTGGGGTGAGCAGTTATACTGAATAGGAGACCAGCCAAAGTGAGCCTCTACAATATAGTCTGCCTCCTTAAATCCCTTCTCAATATCTCCAACCTCAAGCCTTAACCAACCATCCTTATCAAGCCTCGGTATCTGAACAAGCTCGGTACCACGATATAATGAAGAACCATACTCAGGACGGGCCAATATAGCATCGGGCTTAATCGCCTCATCAGGATCAAATACCGCAGGCAGTAGCTCATACTTCACCTCTATCAAATCCAGGGCCTCCTCTGCAATCTCTGGACTTATTGCTGCAACCGCTGCCACCTCCTGACCAGGATAATGAACTACCTCATCAAGCAAATACTCTAACTTCCTTAAAGGATGAACCCTCGGGACATCCTTATAGGTAAGGATACATTTTACCCCAGGAAGCGACTCTGCCTTCGATACATCAATCTCTAAAATCCTTGCATGGGCATGTGGACTCCTTAAAAACTTGGCATAAAGCATACCCGGAAACTTAAGATCATTTATAAACCTCGCCTCCCCCTTTACCTTCTCAATCGCATCCTTACGAACAAAACTTTTACCCAAAACATAAAAACCATCAGACATAATCATCTCTCCTCTTTCATCTTTTTAGATGCATATAAGACACACTCGACAATCCTGCGATAATTCCCACAACGACAGAGATTGCCAGAAAGTGCCTCCCTCACATCATCCTCTGTGGGATCAGGATTATTATCAAGCAATGCCTTTGCCGTAAGTATCATGCCAGGGGTGCAGACACCACACTGCATACCACTTAGCTCAACAAAGGCCTCCTGAAGTGGATGAAGCCTACCTGTAATCGGATCTGCCAAACCCTCGATGGTTAAAATATCTCTCCCCTGGGCCTCAATTGCAAGGGTCATACAGGAAAGCACAGGTTTTCCATCAATCAGGACAGTACACGCACCACACTCACCTTCGTTACACATAATCTTTGTTCCTGTAAGCCCAAGCTCCTCTCGAAGGACATCAGAAAGGGTCTTGGTCGGAGAGACAGATACCTCATAGTTTACTCCATTAACCTTAAGATTTAGAACTTCCATTGGAAACCTCCATTTTTTAGCCCCCAGCGAGTAAGGGTTGAATCTCAATAGTAATAAAATCTTTTCCTTTTAATCTATCATCTTTTGCCAGTTCAATTAGCTCTTCAAATGAGGAGACGGCTTTTCCTTCTGCAATAATAAGAAATGGTTCATGCCCCCATTTGAATCTGTATCGGGCATCTTCGATTGTACATATTTCCTGTGCATTATCGTTGCGGGGAAATATTATTTTTAATTTTGGATATCCCGATAGAGTCATTTTATTTGCTAATATTTAACGTAAGAATCTATTTTGGTCAAGGATGAGGTCTAAATCTACTTTTAAGGAACTCAATTGCCTCATCCCGTGTATTTATTTCGCCTTCGATCTGTTTTTCACGGATTATCTTCAGGATCTCCCCAACAATCGGGCCAGCTTGATATCCTAACTCCATTATATCGTAACCGCTTATGAGTTTTGGTAGTTTAATAACCTCTTTTTGATCAAGTATATTCAGAATCCTAAGACAATTTCTTTCTACCCAGTCATCCCGTTCTATGGTCATATTGATACGACTTGCTTCTCTGTCAGCCAATGTAAGAAGGAGTAGAAGTTCCGTATCTTTCCCTAATTGATTAACAAGCCTCTTAATTGCACTGTCCTTGGAGTTACCCGCAAGGTTGAGTATTCTCATGTGATTCTTAATAAGTCTTAAAACCCTTTCCCTCATTTGATTTGAAAATCTTAGCCTTTCCATTATGCCTTCTGCAATTTTGCAGGAGAATTTTTCGTGATTATAGAAGTGGATTTTCCCACTCTCATCAATTGAATAAGTATCCTTTTTCCCAATATCATGAAAGAGACATGCCCAGTAAATCGAAAGCCAATCATCCCTTGAAATGGTTATATCTCTATTATTGTCACTTAACCATTTGGTTGCCGATGAAATATTCTTTAATGTCGAAATAGTATGGGAAATTACATCAATTGTTTGACCATTTGATATGCCAATATCTTCAAGTCCCTCCAACTCAGGGAAAATATGATATAGGAGGCTTACTCTATATAGGAATTCTATTCCTAATGCGGGTTTTGGTGAAAGGAGGATATAGTCAAGTTCCGTTTTGATTCTCTCTCTGGCTACATTTTCTATAAGGTTTTTCTTTGAGTGAATCTCTTTTTCTAATTCGTCACAGATTTTAAACCCTTCAAGGGTGCAAAGATACCGGACTGCCCTTAGCATTCTGAGTGGATCGTTTTCTATTGAACGTTTTGATGCCATACGAATAACTTTTTTCTCAATATCATCAAATGAACTTTCAAGCGAGTAAAGTCTTTTATCATACAGGCCATATGCTATTGCATTGATAGTAAAGTCCCTCCTTTTTAAGTCTTCGTAAATGGATTCTCCCTGAAGATATGTGATATCAATAGAGAAATCATCTTTTATTAATCTATATGTAATAGTATTTTTTCCCTCATTTCCTATCTTAAAAAAATGGACCTCGAGCGTCTTTTCAATAATGGGGATAAAATTGGAATACTCCCTTGGGAGTGAAAAATCGTAATCTTTTAAGTCGGATTTACCGATAAGGATGTCCCTGATAAAACCTCCAACAAGAAAGATGGGGATATTATTTTCCTGACAAAGGGTTGATAATTTTTTAAGTATTTGATCCTCTTTAATCTTTCTTTCTATTTGATCAGGATTCATAAGGTCTATGCCTATAATCTTCCTATTTGATAATATAATTTTTTTATGATAATTTAACAAATAGTAGATGATTAAAAGGAGAATTGTCAATTGAGAACCATTAGAGAGGAGCTTGAGGAGCAGGAGAAGAAGTTACTTTCCCCTTTTGCTACATTAAGCTCGATGACAAAAGGTCGCAAATACCTTGAGGAGGAGTGCTCTATAAGACCTTCCTTTCAGCATGACCGTGATAGGATTATTCATTCAAAATCTTTCAGGAGATTGAAACATAAGACACAGGTCTTTCTTGCTCCAACTGGGGACCACTATAGAACAAGATTAACCCATACATTGGAGGTTTCACAGATTGCAAGGACGATTTCAAAGGCCCTTCGTCTAAATGAAGACCTTACTGAAGCAATTTCATTGGGACATGACCTTGGTCATACACCATTTGGACACGCAGGGGAAGAGACATTAAATGAGATTGTTCCAGGTGGGTTTAATCATGCTGACCAGAGCTTAAGGGTTGTTGATATCTTAGAGAGAGACGGCCGTGGCCTAAACCTTACATTCGAAGTGAGGGAGGGCATTTTAAAACATAGTAAGGGTAAAGGTGATATCCTTAGTCAAGACCCTTCTACCATGGCCTCCACACTTGAGGGACAGGTTGTAAGAATAGCGGATATAATCGCCTATATAAATCATGATATTGATGATGCAATTCGAGGAGGGGTTATATCTCAGAATGATCTTCCAAAGGATTGTATTCAAAGATTAGGAGAAACCCATTCAAAGAGAATCGATACAATGGTAAAGGATGTCATTTCTGAAACATTGCACAATGGTGGGACACAGATTGCTATTTCAGAAGATGTTTTATTAGCAATGTGGAAATTGAGGGATTTTCTTTGGGACCGAGTTTACGAAAACGAGGCTGTTCATTCTGATTTTCACAAGGCATCAAAGGTATTAAAAGAATTATATTATTATCTCGTTGATAATGAAGACTATTTTTTATCGCTGATAGGAAAAGATTCTTTATATGATTCCTTGGAAAGGTGCGTATGTGATTTTATAGCTGGAATGACTGATCGATATGCATTTAGCCTTTATGAGAAGATATTTCTTCCACTTCCCTGGATGATTCTTTAAAAGAAGGGCCTTTATTTATGAGTCAGGAGACCTCTGAAAAACTATTTAAAAATTCTTTCATAAATGGGGAGGTGGGGTGAAAAAGCCTTCGAGCCCCAAACTGTCATTGCGAGGTGAAGCTGAAGCAATCTCTTCCAAATTTTCATTCAGAACTAAACAAGAACTCTATGAGATTGCCACGCACCCTTTGGGTGCTCGCAATGACTAATAAAAAAGGCTATTTTTGAACCTACATCCCCAACCTTTTAAGGACTCTTTCAGAGGTCCATCAGAATTTCTTGACAATTTAACCCCCTTATGATAAAAAAAATCAAGAGTTTTAAATATTTTCTCTTCATAAAAATAAGGAGAAATTAAAATGACAAAAGAGATATTAATTGCCGACTCGGACAAGGGGGATCAGGAAGAGTTTCAAAGACTCTTTGACTCTACTGATTATAATATATTCTTTTCTGAGAGCTGTAAAGAGACACTTATGCGGATAAAACTCTTTAAACCTGATCTCATTATTGCGAGTAAAAATCTGGTTGATGATGATGTCTTGGAACTTTGCAAGAATATTAAGAATAATCCAGAATACAAAAATATCCCATGTATACTTCTATCAAATTTTTTTGAGGAGATATCAGATCAAGAACGTATTGAAGCAAAAGCAGATGGTGTAATATCGAGGCCACTTAAGGAAGATGAAATATTGAATATGGTTGATAGACTATTAGAGGAGGCCTCTCTTAGTGAAGGTGTAGAAGACCTAAAGGTAAAGGATGAAGGCTGGCAATCTTTATCTGATTTAGAAAAGATTGCTTCAGATGAACTAAAATTGGAAGAAGAGGAAGAAGAGATTATAGAATTGGTGGATGTTATAGAGGAGGGTGAAACAAGGTTAAGTATTGACGATATTATCCCTTCGCAAAGAGGTGAATTTATTGAAAAGGCATCTTTTGAGGAGGCTCACTTAGGAATGGAATTCGATAGAGAGCTAATTCCTAAAGAGGAAAGAAAACCTGAGGATGAACTCTTTGAAAAGATAGAGCTTGAGGAAATACTACAAAAAGTTGAGCAACTTAAACCAACGATAGACGAGGAATTGAGGATAGAGAAAGAGGCTGTATCATCAACAGAGATACCTAAAGAATTTGAAGAAGGAAGGGTGGAGATACAGAGTTTTGAAGATTTTGAAGCTGCACTTAGTAGAGAGGTTGGGCCTGAGCCTTTAAAAGAAGAACCATTAGAGGAAGAGCTTGCCCCAGTCTCTTTTATAGAGGAAGAAAAAATGAAGGAGACTTCGGAAGAGGTCTCATTTGCCGGGATTGAAGAGGAAAGGGTTGAGGAGATTCCAGAAGAAGAGCTTCCTGAAGAATTTTTTGAAGAGATATTAAAAGAGGAAGAGATAAAAGTGATTGAGGAGCCTAAAGAAGAGATTTTTTATAATGAAGGAATGCCTGAAGAGGAGGTTATTCCAGAAGAGATAGCAATAGAAAAATTAGAAGAGATTGAGGCACCAAAGGTTTTTGAGGAGAAGAAACCACTCAGGCCAATAGATAAGCAGCTTGAAGAGGTTATACTTAAAGGCGTTCAGGATATGGTAAGTGATTTCATTACAAAGATACTACCTGAGATGACACAGAATATTCTGAATCTAACAGTGGAGAGGATAGAGAAGATGGTTAGCGAGATTGTTCCTGATCTGGCAGAGAAGGCAATTCGTGAAGAGATAAAACGTCTTAAACAAGGAGATAAAGATTAGGGAGGATAAAATTGCAACGATGTCTTCAGATATTTTGGAGAAATCTTATGATCCACATAAAGTGGAGGATAAATGGTATAGATACTGGCTGGAAAATAATTACTTCAGGGCAGATGAGGATTCACAAAAGGAATCCTTCAGTATTGTTATCCCACCACCAAATGTTACAGGCGTTCTCCACATAGGTCATGCACTAAACAATACACTTCAAGATATCCTGGTAAGATATAAAAGGATGCAGGGATATAATGTGCTTTGGATGCCAGGTACTGATCACGCAGGAATTGCAACGCAGAACGTTGTGGAAAGGGAGCTTTTAAAGGAGGGGCTTGATAGGCATCGATTAGGAAGGGAGAAATTTATTGAAAGGGTTTGGGAGTGGAAAGAGCGGTCAGGAGGGACAATCATAAGCCAGCTCAAAAGATTAGGGGCTTCCTGTGATTGGAGTCGAGAGAGATTTACAATGGATGAAGGTCTTTCAGATGCAGTCAAAGAGGTTTTTATACGGCTTTATGAAGAAGGGCTTATTTATAGAAGTAATTATATTATAAACTGGTGTCCAAGGTGCCAGACAGCCCTTTCTGATCTTGAGGTTGAACATCAAGAGATCTTGGGAAAGCTCTATTATTTGAAATATCCATTAAAAGACAGCAGTAGATTTTTAATAGTAGCAACAACCCGTCCTGAGACGATGCTTGGTGATACAGCAGTGGCAGTAAATCCAGATGATCAACGTTATAAGGAATTTATATCCAGGATAGTAATCTTACCCGTATTGAACCGTGAGATACCCGTTATTGCAGATCCTTATGTTGATATGGAATTCGGAACGGGTTGTTTAAAGATAACTCCTGCCCATGATTTTAACGATTTTGAGATTGGTTTAAAACACAATCTTCCAAATATCAAGGTAATTGATGAGAGAGGGCAGATGAATGAAAATGCAGGTCCATATAAAGGGATGGATAGATTCGAATGCAGAAGAAAGATAGTTGAAGATTTTGAGGGGGATGGAACCCTTATAAAAATAGAAGACTATCAACACAAGGTGGGGCATTGTTATCGCTGTAAGACCATAGTAGAACCAAATCTATCTCTTCAATGGTTTGTAAAGACAAAGCCATTAGCAAAGCCTGCAATCGATGCTGTAAGAGAGGGACGAACGAGAATTATTCCCTCCATGTGGGAAAAGACATATTTTGAGTGGATGGAAAATATACGTGATTGGTGTATATCACGTCAGATATGGTGGGGTCACAGGATTCCAGCATGGTATTGCGAGTCGTGTAATGAAATTAACGTAGCTAAAGAAACTCCTGATTCATGTAAAAGATGTGGATCAAATAATTTAAGGGCAGAAGAAGATGTTTTAGATACCTGGTTCAGCTCTGCACTTTGGCCCTTCTCAACCATGGGATGGCCCAAGGAAACAAAAGAGCTAAAAAAATTTTATCCAACATCAGTTTTGGTTACAGGGTTTGACATCCTGTTTTTCTGGGTTGCCCGTATGATGATGATGGGATTAAAGTTTATGGGTGATGTACCATTCAGGGATGTATATATCCATGGATTAGTAAGGGATGAAAAGGGAGAGAAATATTCTAAGACGAGGGGGAATGTTGTTGACCCGATTGAATGGATTGAACGTTTTGGCGCTGATGCACTGAGGTTTACACTCGCATCATTAACAATGCCTGGAAGTGATCTGAAACTTTCTGAATCGAGGACAGAGGGATATCGCCATTTTGTAAATAAGATATGGAATGCATCGAGATTCGTATTGATGAACCTGAATGGAATCGATGATGAGGATCTTCAAATAGAGGTTCATAGAGAAGATTATGGATTTCCAGATATATGGATAAGGGGGAGGTTGAGTCAAATCATATCTCAGGTGAGGGCAGCATTAGATGAATATAAATTTAGTGAGGCAACACATATACTCTATCACTTTGTATGGCATCAATTTTGTGATTGGTATGTCGAGATGGTTAAACCTTTTCTATATCAGGATCAGGATAGGAAAAGAAAGGCCGTATCTAAGAAGACACTGCTTGAAGTTCTCGATGGGATATTGAGGCTTCTACATCCATTTATGCCTTTTGTTACAGAGGAGATATGGCAGAAGCTCCCTATAGTGAATAAGGCAAGCTCGATAACAATAGCTGACTTTCCACGTCCAGACCCTCAATTTTATGATGAAAGAATAGAAAAAGAGATGGAAAAATTGATAGATCTTATAACAGCAATAAGAAACATCAGGGCTGAGATGAATATTCAACCTTCAGAGCATATTGATGTGATATTTAATGTGGGGGAAGAAAACGATGAGTTGATGATACAGAGAAACAGAATATTTATCCAGAACTTAGCCAGGGCAAGAGAAATAAGGATTGAAAAAGAGATTAAAAGGCCACCAATTAGTGCATTCTCAAGGATAAACGATATAGAGATATTCATTCCAATGGAAAGAACAAAAATGGAGGCAGAGCTGAGAAGGATTCAAAAAGAGATATCAAAGATTGAAAAGGATATTTCTTTTGTAGAGAGGAAACTCTCCAATCAGGGATTCCTTTCAAAGGCACCAAGGGAAGTAGTTCAGCAGGAATTGGAAAAGGCAACCCAATATAAGATAGTTAAAGAAAAAATGGAAGAAAATATGAGGAAGATAAAGGAGATGTTAGGTTGAGGATTTAATAGAGGGGTTTAAGATGAAGATGGATATCGAAAAAGTGGCAAGGCTTGCAAGGATTGAGCTTTCTCAGGAAGAAAAAACGATATTTGGAGCTCAACTGGAACAGATCCTTTCTTACATGGAGCAGCTCAATGAGGTTGATACAAGTGGTGTGGAACCTACATCTCATGCAATTCCTCTCTATAATGTTTTTAGAGATGATGAGGTGAGGCCTTCTTTTCCAAGGGAAGAGATCCTTGGGATTGCGCCAGAAGAAGAGGATGGTCATTTTAGGGTACCAAGGATAATTGAATAAAATGGAACTTTACAGCCTAACTATACACGAATTACACGAGCTATTAATAAAGAAAGAGGTTACCTCAAAAGAGGTGACCGAAACTCTAATTTCGAGGATCGAGGCCTTAGATAATGTTATAGGTGCATATCTTTTAGTTACAAGGGAAGAGGCGTTTAAAAAGGCAGAAGAGGTAGATAGAAAGATTTCAGAAGGAAGGCAGATTGGAGAACTTGCTGGTATACCAATCGGAATTAAGGATATACTATGTACAAAGGGTATTGAAACAACTTGTGCTTCAAAGATACTTTCTGGATATATCCCATTTTATGATGCAACTGTGATTAGAAAGTTGAAGGATCAGGATGCGGTATTTTTAGGGAAATTGAATATGGATGAATTTGCAATGGGCTCATCAACAGAGAACTCTGGCTTTAAGCTGACAAGGAATCCATGGAATTTAGAATGTATACCTGGTGGCTCAAGTGGAGGCTCTGCTTCTGCAGTTGGGGCGGATGAATGCATTGCAGCCTTAGGAACAGATACGGGTGGTTCGATAAGACAACCTGCAGCTTGCTGTGGTGTTGTAGGTATGAAGCCTACCTATGGAAGGGTATCAAGATATGGCCTTATTGCCTTTGCATCATCCTTAGATCAGGTTGGTCCCATAACTAAGGATGTTACTGATTGTGCAATAATGATGAATGCTATAAGTGGTTATGATCCATTTGACTCCACATCTGTTAATATTGATGTCCCTGATTATAAAGAGTTTCTAAGGAATGATATAAAAGGGATGAAGATAGGGGTACCTGATGAATACTTTATTGAAGGGATGGATCCTGATGTTGAAAGGGCAATAGAGGAGGCAATAAGGATATTGGAAAGATTAGGGGCTAAGATCGTGAGGATATCCCTACCACATACAAAATATGCAGTAGCGGTTTACTATATCATCTGTACTGCTGAGGCAAGTTCTAACCTTGCCCGTTACGATGGGGTAAAGTATGGTTTTCGAAAAAAGGGATATAAAGACTTAATGGATATGTATTTTAAAACAAGGGCAGAGGGATTTGGTCAAGAAGTAAAAAGGCGTATCATATTAGGGACATATGTCCTTTCAGCAGGATATTACGAAGCCTACTATAAGAAGGCCTCACAGGTTAGAACACTTATGAGAAGAGATTTTGATGAAGCCTTTAGGAACGTTGAGGTCATAGTTACACCTACTACTCCAACACCCGCCTTTAAGATTGGTGAAAAGGTTAAAGATCCACTGCAGATGTATCTATCAGATATCTATACGATCCCTGTTAACCTAACTGGCATTCCCGCAATCTCCATACCGTGTGGTTTTAGTCGTGAAAACCTTCCCATAGGCTTACAGATAATGGGGAATCATTTTGAGGAGGGAAAGATTTTAAGGGTTGCATATACATTTGAGCAGAATACGGATTTTCATCTTAAAAAACCAAATCTTGCAAAATCTTAGCAATTTTAAAAGTGAATAATCCCTCCATTGCTAAAGAGAAGGTTTCCAAATATAAAGGGAGAGATTCCCTCCTTTTTAAGACTGTGTTGCAATGGGGTGTATGCCATGTTTGTCATTCCGAGCTTACTTCCCCTAGTAATCTTTAGGAAAGATTTCTCGGCTGCGCCTCGAAATGACAAAAAAGGAGTGTCATTCCGAGCTTACTTCCCCTGTCATTCCGAGCGAAGCGAGGAATCTATAGAATTAAAATCATTATAAAACATAGATTCTTCGGCTAAAGCCTCAGAATGACATTACGACACAGTCTCTTTAAGGAGGGAAGATTAAATTGATACAGAATACGTATTTTATAAAGAATCGAGAGATTTATTTAGGTCTGGGATTCATCTTTTTTATTAATTTCTGTAGTATCAATGATCCATTTTAGATAAGGTGGATAGCCCTCAGAGATATTGAGGGCTATGATTTCTGGAACACTATAGGAATGCAGGGATTTAATTTCTCTGGTTAATTCCTCAAATCTTTTCTTCTGTGTTTTGATAACCATTAACCATTCATTTTCATCATATACCTTGCCTTCCCAGAAGTAGATTGACCTGATTCTGGAGACTATATTTACACAGGCTGAAATATGTTTTTCAACCAGTGTTCGACCAATCTTTAATGCCTCTTCTTCAGAGCCACATGTAACGAAAACAACAATTGTTTCATTCATATTTATAATTTTATTAACGGGTCATTAAAATTTCTAATCTTTTCCTCCTTTACCAGACCGTCCTTCGTCCATCCCCTTTTTTCATAATAGATATCAAGGATCTCTTCGTAATCTTCCCTTCTCAAGATCTTTCCAGCATGTGGGCCTTCGGTCATTGGGAGTGTAAATACCCTTTCAGGTGGATAGTCATCTTTTCTACTTATACCAAAACTCATATTGATGGCTCGTGTGAGGTCATAGATGTCTTTCGATCTTTCAAGAAGGTGATTGAGTGTCACATCAAGACCAGTTACCGCTGAGTAGAATTCTGCATATTGATTTTCATCAAATCCAAGTTCTATCCAAGGCAATCTACATACGCCTAACATATCAAACAGTGGTCTTAGTGTTTGATGATATATAACAAGCTCTGCCTTCTTCTGAAGAGGCCAGTCCATCCCCATCTCTAACTCCTTTGCTATTGTCCATGCACGTGTATGATGGGCACCTATATCCGAGGTGGCATAGCCAAGTGCCATCGAGATGGCTATTCTGGCATCGTAGGCAGATTGTTCAAGGCCTTTTACCTGAGAGACGATAGGTTTAAGTTGAGGCCATTTTTTAATAATACCAAGGCTTCCTTGAGCAAGGATGTCTCCAATACCTTTTCTTTGAGCTATATATTGGATGACCTCAAATACAGTCTCTTCAGATCCCCATTTCAGTTTAATACCATCAAGGTCTTTCTCTGAGAGGAGTCCTACCTGTTGAGCCTCCATAAGGACACCGATAATATTTCCAGCTGTTATTGTATCAATACCAAGTTCATCACATAACTGATTTGCCTTTATAATGGCTGAAAAGTTTTGGACACCGATATTTGAGCCAAACATACAGGCAGTTTCATATTCTGGACCTTCTACAACCGTACCTCTGTACTTACCCTCTTTGACAAGGCAAACATTTCCACATGCCATAGGACAGGCAAAGCAAGAGGTATCTCCAATCTTATATTTTGAAAGCATCTCATAACCGTTTATCTTTTTTGCATGTTCAAATACACCTTCCCTAAAATTATAAGTTGGCATAACCCCTGCTTCATTTACATAGTCAATAACAGACATAAGTCCCTGCTGTTGCCAGAATAAGAAATTCTTATTTTCCCTTAGCATGTTGAATGAAGAGAGGGCGGCCCTTTCGAGTCGTGGAAGGTCATAAACAGGAAGGTCCTTAGTGCCTCTTACTGCAATGGCTTTAAGATTTTTTGACCCCATTAAAGCCCCTATCCCGGTTCGTCCAGAGTTTCTTCCCCAATCCGATGTGACACATGCAAATCGAACAAGATTTTCTCCTGCAATACCGATTGTAGCAACTTTAATATTTTCATCCTTTATTTCTTCCTTAATGATACCTTCGGATTCTAAGGTTCCTTTACCTTTTAGCTTTTCGTTTGAAATTATTTTAACTTCATTATTATCTATCCATAGATAGGAGATCTTTTTAGCCTTTCCATATATTGCAAGTCCATCTATCCCTGCCTGTCTAAGTTCTACACCAAAGGAACCACCCATACTTGAATCACCATATATCCCTGTTTCAGGAGAGATGGATACAAAAGATGTTTTACCCGATGCCGGCAGGAAAAGGCCGGCTAAAGGGCCAGGAGAAATGACCAGGAGGTTTTCAGGTCCAAGGGGATCGACCTTTCTCTTCTGTATATGATCCCAGAGAAGTTTTGCACCAAATCCCCTTCCTCCGATATATTTAGAGGCAAAGTCATCATCAAATTCTAAGTGCTTCACTTCTTCATGTTCGAGATCAATCCATAGGATCTTCCAGAAATATCCACCTTTAATCTTCCGTTTTTCCTTTTTCAATGTCGGCATATCTTAATACCTTCCTTTCTCCTTTTTCAACATACTCCACTTCTTTCATATGAACATACTTAAGAACACTATTCATCCTCTGTGCCTGACCAAGAACATGTTCAGGCAAAAAAAGCAGGGCATTTTTGGGGCAGGCCTCTACACAGCGTGGATTTCCATTGCAGAGATTGCATTTAAATGGTGTATCAATATCTTCATGTAAAAAGATTGCACCGAATGGGCATGAAATTACGCATTGGTGGCACGAGATACATTTTTCTCCATCAATATCATAAATTCCATCCTTAGTTATGATTGCACCTGTTGGGCAGTTCTCCATACATTTGGCAATTTTGCATTGCCTGCAGACAATTGGCATACGGATAATAGGATGTGGGTATACAACCATTACCCTTATAGCACTCTTTTTTGGATTGTTTACACCAAAACGACTTATGGAACAAACAAGCTCACATATTCTACAACCTGAACACCTTTCAGGAATGACAGCAAGTCTTTTAGTCATAATAATCCCCCTTGATTAAATCTTATCCAAGACCTTCTTAAAAACTTCTAATGCATGATCTATATCCTCACTTGAAACATCCAGGTGTGTTACAAGCCTGATTCTATCCTTTCCAATTGGATGTATAAGAATACCTTCTTTTTTCATCGCCTCTGCAATATCATATGCATTTACTCTTTTATGATCTAATTTAAATATTACTATGTTTGTTTCTACCTCGTCAGGGTCAATAGATATTCCTTTTAGCCCTTTTAGGCCGAGGGCTAATCTTTTTGCATTTATATGATCTTCTTTCAGTCTTTCCATATGATGGTCAAGGGCATAGATTCCTGCGGCTGCAATAATTCCAACCTGTCTCATCCCTCCACCGAACATCTTTCTGAAACGGTGAACCCTATGGATAAATGGCTTTGGACCCGAAACAAGTGAACCTATTGGTGCGCCAAGTCCTTTTGATAGACAGACCGTAACAGAGTCAGCCCATTCAGCATATTGGCATGGCTTTATTCCAGTTGCAACTGATGCATTCCAGAGACGGGCGCCGTCAAGATGAACTGAAAGTCCTCTGGATTTGGCGAGTCGATATATTTCAGCCATCTTCTCTATCGGGTATATTGAGCCTCCACCACGATTATGGGTATTTTCAAGGCAGATCAGCCTTGTAACAGGGTAATGGTGATCATCAGGTCTTATCGCCTCCTCGATTTGTGAGGCATCAAGAATTCCACGTACTCCCTTCAGGCAATAAAATTGAACACCTGAAAGGGCAGCGCCAGCACCACCTTCAAAGTTGAAAGGATGGGATGTTTCCTCAATGATAACCTCATCACCTGGCTGTGTATGGGCTTTGATAGATAATTGATTTGCCATTGTTCCAGATGGGACAAAGATGGCATCTTCCTTTCCAAGAATCCTGGCAACCTTCTCCTGAAGGAGATTCACTGTAGGGTCTTCACCAAAAACATCATCGCCAACCTCTGCCTCAGCCATCACCTTTCTCATTTCAGCCGTAGGTTTTGTTACGGTATCACTTCTTAAATCTATCAGGCGTCTCATATCTAAATCCTAATTTTGAAATTATAAATAAAATTTTATATATTAAGTGTCAAGCATTTTAATCGATACTTCTGAAAAAGTCTTTGAAAGACTGGGGAGGTAGGGTTCAAAACCCTTCGAATGCGGGCTTTCAATGTTTAAATTGCTAACAATCGCTTAAGAAAAAACCAAATTATTTTAAGGGGATTAATCAATAGTGCTAATCTACTACTTCAGGACTTTTTCAGAGACCTCTAATCTCAAATCCCTTAGAGAACCCTTGCAATTCGTTATTCAATGCTGTATCTTATTTTTCAGATAAGAGATGGAAAAAATATATCTTATTTTAGTGGCAATTGCTTTAGCTGTTATATTTATCATCCTTTTTGTGGAGAGGAGGATAAAGAGAATCTTAGAAGAATCCAAATCTGATTCATCTTCTCAATCGATCTGGATGTTGATGCAACAACAGATTGAGAATTTAAGAAGTCATATAAACGAGGGATTAGCGAGAAATATTTCCCAGATTACTCAACAGCAGGATCTTATCAATGCCCAACTTCGAGGGATAACAGAACTGGTTAACCGACAGCTTCAGGCATCAAGCGGGGAGATCAGTAAAAGACTTGACAGTGCTGCCCGTGTTATTGGAGATGTCCAGAAAAATATTGGCGAACTTTCTGAAGTAAGCAGGAAGATATTTGAGATCGGGAAAAATATTGCTACACTTCAGGAGATCTTACAGCCACCTAAATTGAGAGGTGGTTTAGGAGAGCAGTTTCTGGGTGAGTTGTTAGCCCAGGTCCTTCCTCAGGAGTTTTTCAGCCTTCAATATCAATTTTCAACAGGAGAAAGAGTTGATGCGGTTATAAGACTAGGAGAGAGGCTTGTTCCAGTAGATTCTAAGTTTCCACTCGATAATTTTAAAAAGGTCATGGAGTGTAAGAATGATGAGGAAAAGAGGAACTGGCAAAAAGTATTTTATAGAGATGTTAAGAAACATATAGATGAAATTGCCTCAAAATATATTTTGCCTGATGAGGGCACTTATGATTTTGCACTTTTATATATCCCTGCTGAAAATGTCTATTATGAGACTATTACAAAGGATGATGCCTTTGGTGAGGAGAAAGGGATTTTAAATTATGCATTAAAAAAACGGGTCATACCTGTATCTCCAAACTCATTTTTTGCTTATTTACAGGTCATTGTTCTTGGTCTGAGGGGATTAAAGATTGAAAAGGATGCCCAGAGGATACTGGATTCACTTTCAGGGCTTAATAAGGAGTTGAATGCCTTTCAAGCAGATTTCCAATTAATCGGAAAGCACCTGAGTAATGCGGTAACTAAATTTGAAGATGCACGAAGAAGGCTCGATAGATTCAGTCTAAAGCTTGAACAGATTGAGATGGAGCCTACAAAAGGATTGGAAATAAAGCCTCAAACAAAAGAGAATTAGGATGATACCTACAAGGGAAGAGTGTTTTAACCTGATGAGACAGTACGGAATGTTAGAAAATATTATACATCATAGTTTAAAGGTTGCTAAGGTTGCTATCTTCATCGCAAAAGAGCTAAATAAGATGGGGCATAGAATTGATATAGATCTCGTTGAGGCCTCTTCACTGCTTCATGACCTTACAAAAACAAGATGTCTCGCGACTGGCGAAGATCATGCAAAGACAGGATCCAAGTTACTAAAAGAACTGGGCTATGAAAGGGTTGGAGAGATCGTGGGAGAGCATATCCAGATCTCAAAGATTAATGATCCAACAACAGTTTCTGAGGAGGAGGTTGTCAATTATGCGGACAAGAGGGTCTTACACGATAGAATTGTTTCTTTAGAAGACAGGTTTAAGGACTTGAAGGTAAGGTATGGAAGGAGTCAAAAAGGGATGAAGATGATAGGAGAACTGGAGAAAAAAACCTTTGAGATAGAGGAAAAGATATTTTCCTTCCTAAAAATTTCACCAGAAGAGATCTTTTCTCAGGATACAGAAGGTGGTGAGATAAATGGATAAGTTTTATTTTGAACAGGGCCCTATAAGACCTCCAAGTGAGGCCTACAGTCTGCTTTTGAGAGTTACAAGAAACTGTCCATGGAATCGGTGTGAATTCTGCCATATCTATAAAAATGAGAAGTTTAGCCTGAGAAGTGTAGAAGAGGTAAAGGCAGATATCGATAAGATTTATGAGATTGTAAAGGAGATAAGAGCCATTTCATGGCGGCATGGTTTTGGTGGAGAGATCAATCCATCCCTCATAAATCTACTTTTAAATGAGATAGGTGATTTAGCGAATGGTTTTCGAAGCGTTATCTTATGGTTATATGGGGGAGGAAAGAACGTTTTTCTCCAGGACGCAAACAGTCTTGTTTTGAAAACAGAGTCATTGGTTGAGATCCTAAGGTATCTCAAAGAAAAGTTCCCATCTATAGAAAGGATCACTACATACGCAAGGGCAAAGACTGTTTCAAAAAAGACGGTTGAAGAACTCAAAGATCTCTATAAAGCAGGTCTTTCAAGAATACATATTGGTCTTGAAAGTGGTTTTGATCCACTGCTTCAATATGTTAAGAAGGGTGTTACATCACAAGAACATATAGAAGCAGGAAGAAAGGTAAAGGCCTCTGGTATATCGCTATCAGAATATGTAATCCTTGGATTGGGAGGAAAGAAATGGTGGAGGCAGCATGCGATTGAAACAGCAAGAGTTCTAAATAAGATAGATCCTGACTTTATACGTGTCCGAACATTAAAGGTTCTGAAAATCATGCCACTTTATGAGAAAATAGAAAAGGGAGAATTTGAATTATTAAGCGAAGATGAGATTATTATGGAGGAAAGACTTCTTATTGAGAACCTTGATGGTATTGAAAGTTATTTTGTAAGTGATCATATACTGAATTTGCTGGAGGAAGTGGAAGGAAAATTACCAGAAGATAAAGAAAAGATGCTCGGCGTAATTGATCGATATCTTTCACTTTCGGCTCGAGAAAAGGCCCTCTTTAGATTAGGAAGAAGGACTGGCATGTTAAGAAGATTGGATGAGCTTTATGAAAATAATTTGAGATATAGGTTAGAAGAGATCCTTGATAGAATTGAGAAAGAGAGAGAAGGTGGGCTTGATGAAGTAGTTTCTGAGCTTATGGAATCATTCATTTAAATAATTTTATCCTTTAAAAAAATACTTGACTTTTAGAAGAATAATGAATATTATTGACACGTTTATTAAAATAATAATCTTAAAATCTCTTGATGAAAAGGAGGTGATATAAATGACGAAGGCTGAGTTGATTGCCAGCATTGGAAAGGAGGCCAAGATCTCAAAAGCGGCTGCAGAGAAGGCCGTAAATGCCTTTACCAATACGGTGATGAAGGCATTGAAAAAGGGTGACAAACTGACCCTTCCAGGATTTGGCACCTTTTCAGTGGCAAAGAGGAAGGCGAGGATAGGGAGGAATCCACAGACTGGGAAAGAGATTAAGATTCCAGCCACAAAAGTAGCAAAATTCAGACCAGGAAATTTATTAAAAAATGCCGTAAAATAGTATTTAAATTTCTTTCCATTTTTTAGAGAGGGGAAAAGGAGGAAATCCTTTTCCCCTCTCTTTTAAACAAAAAGATTTCAACATTTTTTAAACATCCAGGTTTTTAAAATCAGTATAAAAGGATTAGAAATCCCAATCTGTTTTTCATAACATATTGAAATAATTCATAATTTATTCTTAAAAGTTTATTAAAAATTTTTAAAGAATATCTTTTTTTAAAAATAAAGTTTTCAACATCTTTTCAACAACAATATGATTGACTTCTGAGGTGCTTGAATTAAGTATATTTGAGGGTGTTAAAGGCTTTTTAATCCCTATTCTTCGTGATTAAAAGTGTATATAGGTATGGAGGTATTAAGAAATTAGGTAGTAGAGGGTTAGTGATTTAAGAAATCCTTAAAATTCAAAAAAGATATTTATTCAGGTTTCGGATTCACCAATATTTATTGATATATCCTTATTACTTTAATCATTTTATCAATCTCTGTATTGATTGATTAAAGGCTGTAATTTCAACTCAAGGCCAAAAAATCTCTTCTTTTAGTATTTTCCATAATGAAATATGGATTATGAAAAGATATTTTTAATTGAAAATATAAGTTTATTTTTGTTATTCTTAATTTTGAAAATTTACACTTTGAAGATTTAAGATTATCTCAAAAAATGAAACATGTAATTTTAGGGACAGCCGGCCATATAGATCATGGAAAG
>JBBIOI010000055.1:0-21892 GCA_037443425.1 Deltaproteobacteria bacterium | reverse complement strand
TCAAAAACGTCTCTTTGAAGGCGATTGAGATTCTCTTTTCCTGTTTTTCCCTTAAAGAGTTCTTGTCCATACCGAAGCTCAAAGGCCCTCTTTAAACGCTCTACCCTCTTTGAAAATTCTTCACGGGATATACCTTCACCATTTACTCTTCCAATCAGTTTTGATTCAAAACTCCACCTCCAGAAAAAGAAAATTCCCGTAATCAAAACAAGAATCACCATCCCAAAAAGAAGATATTGCTTCTTAAAACGAACCTTTTCGCTTTTCTGAATAAAGCATCCACAGTGGACACAAAATCTGTTCTCTCTTTCATTTCCTTCACCACAAGATGGACATAAATTTTTTGAATAATCTTCCATAATTTATTCCTCCCTCACCTTTCTTCTAAATTAAATACAATGGCCATATCTTCTGTTTAGTAATTCAATAACCTGATCCCCTGAAAATCCTCCAGACATTCTTTCTATGATGAAGGTTTTCATTTTAACTGCCCCCTCCTTCTTCTCTCCCCAGCGGGAGAAAAAGAAAGGAACGATTTAATTTCAATCCTTTAAATCTTAATTTTAGAAATGGAATGCTTAAATTTTGTGGATAATATCAGAGTATAGATGTAGGTGGACGAAATATGGATGGAACATATCCCTGGTCTTTTATTGTTTCTAATGGGGTAGGAAGTAGAGAAGATAATTGAGGGATAAAAAGAATTTCACCTCCATTTGGAAGATATGGGTTAAAAGAATACATTGATGGACATAATGGGCAAAATGGTGATCGAGGAGTATTAGTATTAGAGTTAGTTTCAGAAGAGGAATCCATATTACAATGATTCTCCATATCACAGAATTCTCTATTATGATTTTTCAAATAAACTTCTCCATACGGTGCTGTGATCCCAATCATGAAGGAGATGATCAATAAATAAATTAAAAATTTCATAATTATAAGATAATATTAATAAGCAATTTTGTCAATATAGAAAAAAAGAAACAAAGGATTCTGAAGTAGTTAACCCCTCCGTACCTTCCCTTAAGATAAGGGTAGGCAAGGTGGAGTTATTATGATAGCCAGAACCATAATTATTTTATTAATGGCGTAATGGCGGTAAGCCACAAGGGCTTTCATTTCTCATAGAGAATTACAACACAGCTCGCTTTGCTCAGAATTACTAGGGTAGCACAAAAATTCATTATCGAAGGATTTAAAAAAGTATATATTCTCCAAGGGGGTTGGCGTGAATGGTATGAAGCTGGATATCCAGTCGAGGCCAAATAATAAAAAATTTTTTATCCTCTTACAAGCCTAATACCAGAAATAATTGCCAGGAGGCTTAAAATTAGGACAATCCAATGGAATATAGACAATCGCTCAAAGGCCTTTTCAACGGGTGTTTTAGGAGTAACAAGAGTTGCCATAAGGCGTTTCTCTGCACCGAAAAGGAGAATAAAATAGAATAACCATATAATAAATTTGTAACCAATAAGCATAGTCTCTTCTAAATCAAGGCTTGAAAAGCCTCCTCTTTGGAGAAATAAAATTATTCCTGTCAAACCAACAATTACTACCAAAATTTTCGCAAGAAATTGAAATCTCTTTTCAAACCCTATGAAAAAACTAACCTTTGCCATTGAATCTTCCATTCGCGTTAAAACTGGAAAAACGATTGAAGTCACAAAAGCTACTCCACCAATCCATATAACTACAGATAATATATGAAGATAAACTAACCATTCCATTATTTCTATCTCCTTATGATTTAATTTTATTATACTGACCGAACGGTGAAAGTGACCTCAATTTATCAACCGCCCTTTGTAACTCTTTTAGAAAATGCTCTACGTCTTCACTTGTATTATCTATTCCCAAAGTGAATGTAACAGAACCTTGAGCATAAAAAGGATCAACTCCTATAGCCTCAAGGACATGAGATACCTTTAATGCTTCTGAAGAACAGGTAGAACCACTTGTTCCAGCGATACCAGAAAAACTAAGATGAAGGAGTATAGATTCACCTTCAATAAATTTAATACAGAAACTTGCATGGTTTGGAAGGCGACGATTTCTTTCACCTGTAAGAAAAGAGTCAGGGATACTTTTCAAAACACCCTCTATTAAATAATCTCTTAAATGTATAAGATATTCCCTTCTTTCTAGCAAATTTTCCTTAGCAATTTTTGCTGCAACACCCATTCCCACCAATCCAGCAATATTGTGCGTCCCCGCGCGAATTCCTTTCTCCTGGACACCCCCTTCAATAAGAGGTGATAGCCTTACCCCTTTTTTTATATATAAAGCTCCTGTTCCCAATGGTCCATAAAAAACATTACCAGCGATGCTAAGAAGATCAACATTCCATGCCTTTACATTGATTTCTTCAAAACCTGCACACGCAACAGCATCAGTATGAAAAAGGACCCCTTTTTCATGAGTAATTCGTCCAATTTCCTTAACTGGTTCCAATGTCCCGATCTCGTTAGAAGCTGAAGTAACAGTTACTAAGATAGTATCTTTTCTTATTAAAGAAGCAACCTCTTGAGGATCAACGTTTCCTTTTGAATCAACTCTCAGCCACGATATTTCAAATCCTTGTTTTTGAAGAGTCTTTAAAGGATGGATAATAGAAAGATGCTCTATCGGACTTGCAATTATATGTTTCCCCTTTTTTTCATAAGCATGTGCAACCCCTTTTATTGCAAGGTTATTAGACTCGCTCCCACAACTTGTAAAAATAATCTCTTCTGGAGAGGCACCGATGAGCCTTGCAACATCCAGCCTCGCACCTTCAAGGGCTTTTGCGGGTTTTTCTCCTAAAAAGTGCCTGCTAAGAGGATTACCAATGTCTTCTGATAAAAACCTAATCATTGCCTCTCTAACCTCAGTAATAACAGGTGAACATGCTAAGTGATCAAAATTAATCCGCCTCATCTTTGCCCTCTTTCTTTTTTTTCTGGTAATAATCTTTTAATGCTGCTTTTAAAGCCTCCTCAGCCAGAACAGAGCAGTGAAGTTTAATCTTCGGTAGACCATCTAATGCTTCTGTTATAACCTTATTTGTGATTTCTTTAAGATCCGATAGGTTTTTCCCTTTGATCAATTCGGTAAGCATGCTACTTGTAGCTATTGCTGCACAACAACCAAATGTTTTAAATTTTGCATCTTCAACTTTTCCGTCTTTTATCTTTATAAATAATTGCATCATATCTCCACATACTGGATTACCAACCTCTCCCACTCCATCCGCATCTTCAATCTCACCAATATTGCGTGGGTTGGTGAAATGGTCTATCACTTTCTGACTATATTGATTAAATTGATGCCCCTGTGACATAAGAATCACTCCTTTTGCTTCATCACATATGCTATGAATATGTTATCTTCATTCTTATGCAAAGAAAGTAGCCTATTTCCTGTTTCATTACACCATGCTGGTATGTCTTCCAAAACCCCTGGATCATCAGATAAAAGTTCGACAATGCTATTAACCCCAACTTTCTCCATCTCCTTTTTGAGCCTTACTATAGGTAATGGACAATATAAACCAACCGTGTCCACAGTGGTATTAATAATAATCTTTTTGCCGTTTAGAATAATCTCTTTCATTTCAAATAAAAATAATTTGATCCTCCTTTGTATTTATTAGCCAAGTTGTAAGACCCATACTTTTATCCACTTCATCGATCAATTCATTTCGGGCAATATTTAGGATCCCCATCGAATGAGTACATGCATAGAACTTTCCTCCCATGGCCTTAACCTGCTGAATAAGTTCGTGGATTTTTAACATATGCCCCTTCTCAATATTCTTTTTTAAAATCTCTTCATATCTTTCTTTTTCACCATCAACACCGAATTCAACAGGCCTTTCCTTCCTAAGATATTCAAGTGCCCAATAAGTAAAGAAAAGTTTTACTTCTTTTCCCAATGATAAGGCAGCAAGGGAGATGGAAAACCCATGATAAACTCTATCAAACGATCCACTATGAAAAATTATGGCTAATCCCTTGGCTTCCATTTGAGTTTTTCATCCCGAAACTCTATCATTTCTTTCTTATCTTATCAGCCCATTCTAATAGAGAGACTCTTGACTCTCTCATAGCTAATAATTTATTTCCTAATGCCTCAAGTTCTTCTTTATGGAGTCTTTCTGAAAGGATAGCCAAACCATCACAATTTGAAACATGAACCAGAAGTGCTCTCGCTGCTCTGGCTGCTTCCTCTCCCTCTTGGTCAGTGAGTTTTCCTTTTCCCAATAATTCTAAACAGGACTTTGCAGTTTTTATGACTTCATCATGTTCCGAAATTAGCTGATCCACATACTCTCCAAGGAAAACCCTAAGGGCAGGATATAAAGCCTCTTCCTCATACCTGAAGTGAGGTCCTAATAGTTTATTCAAATTACCAAGAATCTCACTTGCCCTGGAAACATCCTTTGCTTTGAGTGCTTCGATAATCTGTAATAAACCATCTCTTACCTTTCTATGATCTTCTCTAAATTCTAAGATTGGATCTAATTGAGCCATTTGAGCACCTCCTATTTTAATTTGAGCCTGTTCAAAATTGTTGAACAGACCATCTATTTATATTTAAATGTTTTTTTTAAAAAGGGGCATTGACTTAAGTCAAATTTTCATTTTTAATTCGATTCTGTCATTCGAATGTTAAGAAATATTTTAAATTTCTAATCTTTGACTTAAATCAAAGAATTCCCTCAAAAAATTATTTAATATTTATTTAAGGGAGGCTGAAAAAATTGGTTATTGGTCAACCAAGATCGGAAACTTTTCAGGAATATACGCAATCGGATTTTCATCACAGTCCTTTTATTGTATTCTGGGAGATTACCCAGGCCTGCGATCTTGTTTGCAAACACTGTCGAGCCTCAGCTCAACCTGATCGACACCCAGAAGAGATTAGAGGAAATATTTGCCAAGAATTGATTCACCAACTTACTCAATTTCCTTATAAACCAACACTGATACTTACTGGCGGTGATCCACTGAAAAGAGAAGATGTGTTTGATATTGTCCGATTGGGCACCGAGGCTGGGCTCTCTATGGCTATGACCCCTTCTGTTACACCTCTGTTGACTGATCAGGTATTATATCAACTTAAAAAGGCAGGTCTAAAAAGAATTGCCTTCTCACTGGACGGAGCCGATTCGTTTACGCACGATGCAATTCGAGGAATTCCTGGAAGTTTTGATAGAACGATTAAGATAATTAAGAGTGCGTATTCGATTGGCCTTCCAATTCAAATTAATACTACTATCTCTAAACGAAATTTCCACCAAATAAATGAGATTGCAGAATTCATCTCCCACTTAAATATAACCTTATGGTCAGTCTTTTTTCTCATCCCAGTTGGTCGGGCAACGAATGAAGAGAGGATCGAGCCTCAACAGTATGAAGAGGCCTTCTACTCTCTCTGGCAACATACGAAAACTAAAAAATACAGCATAAAAACCACAGAGGCACCCCACTATAGACGTTTTATTTTACAAAAGAACGGAAATCTCCAGAAAGGATTAACCAAACAAGAAAGAGATTCAATATTTACCCAGCGATCCCCTCTCGGACTCAATGATGGAAAAGGATGCCTGTTTATTAGCCATAAAGGAGAAATCTTTCCAAGCGGGTTTCTCCCTATTGAAGCGGGAAGATTTCCTCAGGATTCAATTGTTTCTATATATCAAGAATCCCCTGTATTCAAAGTCCTACGAAATCCTGATGCATTAAAGGGTAAATGTGGTCGATGTGAATTCCGAAAAGTTTGTGGAGGTTCCAGGGCACGAGCATTTGCTCTTACAGGCGATTATCTCGCTTCAGAGCCTGATTGTATTTATGAGCCAATTATAAATAGTAAATCTTACTTAGAAAGTTCCCAATTGACAGGCAGAAATCCTTAACCCCAGGGTTTCACAAATCGAAGAAACCACTTTTCTTTCAATACCTAACCGATCAGCGATTGACCAAATCGAGGCACATGTCACCCTACCATTGTATGCTACCTTATCAAGAGCAAGCTTTACATCGGAAGGAACAGAATCCACAGGACGGATATCTTTCCCATGGTCTGCCTTATTCCCCCAGCCAAAGAGACCGAGCTGACATTTCTTTATCTTTATCTCCATTAAATCTGCAGTGATACCCACCTCGGAGATACTTACATTTAACTCTTTTGCAATCCTCTCAGCCACTCCACAAGCAAGTTCACCTCCTGGAGACATTTCTCGTATTGCCTTTGCAATTCGCTCATTCGGTCTTGTGCCAGGTGGATGTTTTGAGCCATACTTTCCAGCATATTCGTGAGTCAAGGATTTTACACCCCCTTTTCATGTTAATGGATAACGGAATCTATCGGAACTTTTGTTGGATATGTACCTATAAGGGTTGGAAGACCAACAGGTTCTTTTGGTTTCCAGCCTATATCTACAAGATATGCCTTTACCTCTTTTTTGTAAACAATAGGTATATCAGCCTCCCTTCTAACAAAAAGATGGAGATCCTCAGGAAGGTTCCCACCCATATATTTTTTATAAAGTGAAATATAGTGATTCAGTTTTATTGCCCTACCCTGAGGTGTATCATTCTTCCTAATACACAGTTTAGGAATTGTAACCATTACTTTTTCCTTCGTTTCACAGAGATAAGCCAGATGCTCTGGTGATGGTTCATTGGTTTCTACAATCAGCTTTTTCCTTGCATCCATAACCTTCCATTGGTCTTCTTCTTTCCTTGAAAGGTAAAGTCTTCGATATTTGGATGAATGAGGACCAAAGATAACAGGAATCCCTAATCTATTACATCCTGTAGCAATTGCTGCTGCTTTCTGGTGATATGCCCCCCATACCACCCCTACAGCTCCCACTCTGTTAAGTACATAGTCTGCTATCACTTCATAGTTTCCCCTCAAAGGTAAAGTCCCAAATAGGTTTGCAATCTTTATTGCTGCTCCAGTAATATGACTGTTAGCCACACAAGGACCAACATTTACAACACCACCAGCGTCAAAAACCGGGGGGTATTTTTCATAGATTGTCTTTCCATCAACATCCTTCCATATCCCGATATCTATTGCCGTGCAACCTGAAACTAAAATTATATATTTTCTTTTAGCAAATTCATCCACGATCTCGGCAAGATCTCGTATATCAGGATAACTTGAACATCCAACTAATGCAACTACTCCTGGTATTGTTCCGAGGGTAATTGGTGCTCCAACGGTTCTTATCTCTGTATCCATAATAGGACCACGTCCTGTTCTAATCCTGTATGTTTCTTTACTGGCCCCTACTTGCATAACTTTTAGTATAGGAATATTCCTCGGACATTCTTCTTCACATTTTCCACAACCGATACAGTAATTGAATTGCTCCTTTATGACTTCATAATTTCCCTTTGCAACTTCACTTATTCCTTGCCCAATCTGGAATAGATTCGGGCAGACTGTCTCGCACATTCCACATAGATTACATCTTTTTGCCAGTTCCTGTGCATCTTTATCGGATACCCACTGCTTCCTTCTCTTAGGGGCAATAGCCATAGCAACATTTACCGCTACCTCTGCTGCCTTTTTAGGATCAAGGATTGCGAATTGTTTCTTCTCTTCAACCATCTTTTTCACTATCTCATCAACTTCCATTTCGGTTGCATTCTCAAGACCATACATAGCCTTATCAAGAGTAGCAATAAGGGCAGAGCCAGCCTTTTTTGCCTCCTGCGACATATCTGTTCGCATACATTGTTCATCGGTTATTATGACATCCGCAATCCCGCTTCTTACGAAAAAAAGCTCGCGTGAGAAAGAACCTATAATTTTGGCTCTCGAAGAATATCTTGTTGTCTCCAAGGCTGTACAACATACCCCACAAATCTCAACCTTATCATAAAGGTCGTTTTCTTGAAGGTAATCTATAACTACTGTTGAAGTAAAAGGATTATGCCCAATAAAACAGATGATTGGTTTTGTTTTATCTACCGAGGCCCATCCAAGATCAACCAGGGGAGTATCTGCAACAGAGGCTGGATAGTTATAGCCTACGATCTGAGCAATCTCTGCTACTTCCATTCCTAAATGATCAAGCATCCCTGCATGAAGCGCCTTAGATTCATAATCAAGAAAACTGCCTTCCTGTCCCATTGTCGTGGAATCAAGAAGATGGGTGATCTCTTTATAGATATATTCAATGACTATCCTGAGATCACCCAACGTTTCTGGTTTTAATCCTAAAACTGTTCTTATATGAGGTGCCTCTAAATCTATAAAGCTTCCAAGATTAATCTTTTTGTCCGGACCATGTTTCTTGATCAATATCTCAAGGATATGGGCAGCGTGTGAGGTATGTGCAGAAGCACCCATTACACAGAAAAGTAACATCCACTTACCTTGTTGTGTTGCGATATCAATTCCACACGCCCCTCTTCGATTTTCTGTGAGATCACATTTCCCAAAATTACAGAAGCAGCAGAGGTCACAGAAAGGGGCGTACCAAGGTTTATAGGTCTGAAGAAGTCTTATATCCCACTCTCTGAGATCAGAGATTTCAGGCATCGGGGTATGACCAACAGGTTCCCATGGAATATCGGCCTTTATCTTCTGGTAGATCTCTTCTAAGTTTTTATTTATCTCCTTTAATTCTGGCATATTACTAATCCTTATATCCATTCCTCAGAAAGAATATCTCCCTGTAAACCCACTACAATTGACTTTAATGGAACTTTTCTTTTTGAATTTGCCTGGGCCTCTTTAGCAAGGTGTACTAATCCCATGCAACAGGGTACCTGCATAATCAGTACGGTCAAGGTATTAATCTTTGCATCCTCAAACCATGACTTTATTTTTTCCACGTACTCATCCTGACCCTCATCCAATTTGGGGCAGGCAATGGCAATCGATTTCCCTTTCAAATAATCTGCGTGAAAACTCCCCAGTGCATAACCAACACAGTCAGCGGTGAGGATTACATCTGCGCCTTGATAATAAGATGCTACAGGTGAAATCAAATGAAGCTGTATCGGCCACTGGCGAAGTTCCGATTTAGCCTTAAAAGTAGCATCTTCTTTGGGTTTTTCTTCTCTTAAATCGATTGTCATTGAGCCTGGACATCCTTCAAAAGTTCTCATTTTTTCCTCCTTTCAATTTTTAAATTTTTCTTCTAAATTTCCCTCTTACGTTATTAGAAAATCAATTATGGAAGACTTTCATCGCAGATACCATGTTACTCAAAACAAACTAACTGGCAATGACTAATCTTTATCTTCATCTCATTAATAATTTTTATAAGCTCTTTTTTCGAAATCCCGAGATCATCAGCAATACTTAAACATGTAGCACAAGGTATCTCTCCGTTTATCGCATTCTGTAATATAATATCTTCAATCTTTTTCCGGTCTTCCGCTCTTATTCTCTTTCTAAGATCTTTTTCCCTTAATCTTTTTATAAATTCATAAACTGCCTCTATTCCAACTCGATCCATTTTCCTTAAATAGCCTCAACCTTCTTAACCTCAGGAACTGCTTTTTTGATTGCTTGTTCTACACCTCGGGTTAGTGTCAACTGAGACATGGGACACCCGCCACAAGCCCCCTTTAATCTAACTCTAACAACACCATCACCCACATCTATCAGTTCAACATCTCCACCATCTCCCCGAAGCGCTGGCCTTATTGTCTCGAGTGCCTTCTCAATCTTTTCTCTCATTATTTTCACCTCCTTCTTTTTTAATTTAATTTTAAATGATATAAAAAAGATTACATTGACTTAAGTCAAAAATATTTTTAGATAAGAAACTTCTGAAAAAGTATTTTTAAATCTTTCCATACTGTGTAGGTGTGGTGAAAAAAAAAGCTTGGGCACTTCTAATGATTGTATAAATAAAGGCCTTTTTTTGACTTAAGTCAAAGATTTTTTGCATGAATCTTTTTAATATTTAATAAGATAATTCTTTTCTAATAAATCTTTCTGATTTAAGCGCAATAGGTTTACCCAAAAGTCACCTAAACCATTTTTAATCTTTACTGTGGGTAATAGGAAAATTTATTTTCTATAGGTCACTTATAAAATGAACGAACATGATCTATCAAAACTTAAGATTGACAAGGGAAGGGCCCTTTCGGGTCGAAAAAAAAGAAGGGTTTTGTATATATCCTCTCTTTTAATCTTGGTTCTTATCTTCTTTTATTTATACAAAAATGGTATTTTAAGTCCACCCCTTAAAGTTCAGACTGCAACTGTAAGTCTTTATCACCCATCTCAATCATTAACAATACTTAATGCAAGTGGATATGTTGTTCCTCAGAGAAAATCAGCAATCGCCTCAAAGGTTACAGGTCGTCTTATATGGGTTGGCGTTGAGGAAGGAAGCCGGGTTAAAAAAGGCCAGATTATTGCACGTCTTGAAAGTAAAGATTTAGAAGCAGCTAAAAGACAAGCTGAGGCAAATGTCCAGATTGCTCAATATAATCTTGAGATTTCTAAGGCTGAGCTTCGAGAGGCGACCCTTTGGCTTGAAAGAAATAAGGCCTTATTTGAAAAGGGAGTTATTCCAAAGGCAACCTATGACTCTGCAATTTCGAGATATGAAAAGGCAGTATCATCTGTAGAGGCAGCCCAAGCATCTTTAAAGGCAGCAATAGCAGGTCTTGAGATTACAGATACATCACTTGAATATACCATCATTCGTTCTCCATTTGATGGGATTGTACTTACAAAAAATGCAGATATCGGGGATATTATTACTCCAATTGGGGCAGCAGCAGACGCCAAATCAGCTGTTGTTACAATAGCTGATATGGATTCTCTACTGGTAGAGGCAGATGTCTCTGAGTCAAATCTTTCCTTAATTAAAAAGGGACAACCCTGTGAAATCCAGCTTGATGGAATCCCAGAAAAAAGATTCCCTGGAGAAATCCACATGATAGTACCAACAATAGACAGAACAAAAGCTACCGTGATGGTAAAAATAAGATTCCTTGAGAAGGACTCGAGGATATTGCCACAGATGAGTGCAAAGGTCTTTTTTCTTTCAAGACCAATAAGCCCTGATGAAAAAAAGCCAACTATTGCGATTCATCATTCTGCATTAATTAAAAAGGAAGAAAGTTATAGAGTCTTTGTCATAACAAGTGAAAAGGTAAAGGAGGTGAGTATTAAGATTGGCCAAAAAATGGGGGATATGGTTGAGGTTGTGGAAGGATTAAAAGTGGGTGATAGAGTAATACTTAACCCTCCCTCAAGATTAAAGGATGGAAAAAGAGTTATTGTGGAATAAATCAAAAATGGATCCAAGAGGTTTGATCGTAGAGGTTGTAAATGTAAATAAGTGTTATAGAAAGGGTAACAGAATAATCCCTGTTCTACACAATATAAATATCGGCATCGAAAAAGGAGAATTTATCGCCTTGATGGGACCCTCAGGCTCAGGAAAGACAACACTCCTTAACCTTATTGCTGCGCTTGATTATGTTGATAGTGGCATAATTCGAGTATGTGGAGTTGATATCACAAAACTTTCAGAGAGTGAACTCGCAAGATGGCGAGCTTTAAATGTTGGGTTTATATTTCAATTTTATAATCTTATACCTGTTTTAACGGCATTTGAAAATGTTGAACTTCCACTCATCCTTACAGGGCTTTCAAAGAGAGAAAGAAAAGAACATGTTGAAATGGCTCTGCGTATAGTAAACCTAACAGAGAGGATTGACCATTACCCCTCCCAGCTCTCAGGAGGAGAACAGCAAAGAGTTGCAATCGCACGTGCCTTCGTTACCGATCCTGCTATAATCGTTGCTGATGAGCCAACTGGTGATCTTGATAAAACATCTGCGAAGGAAATCCTTGATCTTATGGAAAGACTGAATATGGAATTTGGTAAAACTATTATAATGGTTACTCATGATCCAAGGGCAGCTGAGAGGGCAAGAAAAATAAGAAGACTCGAGAAGGGCTATCTCATCGATGTTCCTAAAGCTGATAATTAAAAATGCCTTGCGTCATAAACTAAGAACATTTCTTACCATATTAAGTGTAGCTATTGCAATTTTAGCTTTTGGACTTCTTCAGACATTTATAAATGCATGGTATCAGGGCGTTGAAGCCTCTTCTACAATAAGGTTAATCACCCGTAATGCAGTATCCCTCGCCTTTCCACTTCCAATTTCTTATAAAGAGAAGATTCGAAAGATAGATGGTGTTAAGGCCGTTTCCTGGGGAACATGGTTTGGAGGTGTATATAAAGATGAGAAAAATTTCTTTCCCAGCTTTGCAATCGATGCAGAATCTTATCTGGAGCTATATCCTGAATATTTAATTTCTGAGAGAGAAAAGAAAGAATTTTTTCGTGACAGAAAAGGGTTTATTGCAGGTAAAAAACTTGCAGAAAGATTTGGTTGGAAAATAGGAGATATTATTACCCTTAAAGGGAAGATTTTTCCCGGAGATTGGGAATTTATCCTGAGGGGGATATATCGGGGAAGAGATGAATATACAGATGAAACACAATTTTTCTTCCATTGGGATTATTTAAATGAAGTATTAAGAAAAACGGGTTCTCTGTGGGCAGATCATGTGGGATGGTATATGATCGGAATAACAAATACCGATGGCGCAACAGATATTTCACTTTTTATCGATAGTATGTTTAAGAATTCTATTGCTGAAACATTGACCGAAACCGAAAAGGCATTTCAACTTTCTTTTATATCAATGACAGAAACGATTCTTATTTTAATAAGGATTGTCTCATTTGTAGTGATATTAATTATTATCGCTGTAGTTGCAAATACCATGTCAATGACATATAGAGAACGAATACAGGAGTATGCAATATTTAAGACCCTTGGTTATAGAAGCACGCATATCGGAACTCTAATATTAGGGGAGTCATTGTTTTTAACCATAATCGGATGTATCACAGGAATCGCCTCTACATATCCAATTGCAAAGATTGTTGGAAAAATGCTTGAGGTATATTTCCCGGTTTTTATAGTCCCTACAGAGGTGGTCTATTATGATGTAATAGCCTCAATAATAGTAGGATTAATTTCCTCCTCTATTCCTGCATACAACGTAGTTAAAATTAGAATAGTAGAAGGCCTAAGAAGTATTAGTTAATGGTTATACTACTTTCTTACAGTTTCAGAAATCTATGGACAAGAAAGCTTACCACCGTTCTTACCTCAATCGGTATGGCCCTTGTTGTATTCGTATTCTCTTCTATCTTAATGATGGCCGAAGGTTTAAGAATTACTTTAATAAGTACAGGTTCTTTTGAAAATATCGTTATATTAAGAAAGGGCTCAAGTTCGGAAGTCCAGAGTTCAATAACACGATTTCAAGCCTCCCTCCTCGAATCCTTTCCTGAAATAGCTTTGGGTGAAGATGGCAAAAGACTATTTTCAAAAGAGATTGTTGTAATTATAAGCCTACCTAAGAGAGGAAATAAAAAAGAAAGCTATGTTACTATTCGTGGAATTGAGGAAAAGTCCTTTGCCCTGAGACATAATTTAACAATAATTGAAGGAAGGTTACCAAGGGCAGGGACACACGAGATCATCTCTGGAAAAGCTGTTTCAGACCGTTTTGAAGGGATTGGATTAGGACAGACAATAAAATTCGGGGCTCAACAATGGCAGATCGTAGGGATTTTCGATGCAAGAAACACGGGCTTTAATTCAGAGATATGGGTTGATGTGGAACAATTGTTACAGACTTTTAGAAGAAATTCTTATTCTTCTGTTATATTCAGATTACACGATCCTAAGGACTTCGGTATCATAAAGGAAAGGATAGAAAAGGATCCGAGACTCCAACTTGATCTTAAAAGAGAAGTTAAATATTATGAGGAGCAATCTGCAATGATGAGAAAATTTCTAAGAATACTCGGGAATACATTAACTATTATCTTTTCGATTGGGGCAATTACAGGGGCAATGATCACTATGTATGGCGCTGTTGCAAATCGAATAAATGAGATAGGTACACTTCGAGCACTTGGGTTTCAAAGAAAGGATATCATGATTGCATTTATGTTTGAATCGATCCTGCTTGGTGTTATCGGAGGAGGAGCTGGACTCGTATTATCTTCATTTCTACAATTCTTTACCATATCCACAATTAATTTTCAGACCTTTTCTGAGCTGGCCTTTAGCTTTAAACTCACTTTTGAGATAGTATGGAAATCTATTGCATTTTCTATGGGAATGGGTCTTATTGGAGGAATCCTGCCTGCCATAAGGGCATCAAGAATGAGGATAGTTGATGCCCTTAGAGTATCCTGAGAGATAAATTTCCTCTCACACTTTACTTCTCAATAACTGAAGAGGCTTAGTGAGAGAATGAATGAAATTTTCCTGAAATTCTATTCTGGGCCTGTAAGGGAAATTAAGAATAGGAATTTTTTTAATAATTTTTTTAAGCGCAATTAAATTTGTCTTTTGTGCAATATCTTTTTTAGAACTTAAATTATTCAGTATTATACATAATGGAGTTATATTGTTGTATTCAAGTAATAAGACGGTTAGAAGCACATGGTTTATTACTCCAAGTCTATTTGATGCAACAATAATTACAGAAAGTTTTAGATCCTTTATAAGATCAAGGTATGTAAATTCTTTTGTAACAGGCACCAGTAAACCTCCTGCTCCCTCTACAAGGATTAGATCATACTTTTTAAAAATTTTAAAATATATGTTTTTTATTTTATCGATACTTATCCTTCTATTTTCAAGGTATGCGGCCATAAATGGCGAAAGGGGATAGCGAAATCGATATGGAACAATTGAATTAATCGAATCTTTAACATTGGATGCATCTTTAAGCATTATGCCATCCTCGGGGAAAAGACTATCTCCTTTCCTTTTACAACCTGTCTCTACTGGTTTCATCACACCAACATTAATCCCTTTCTTCCTCAGGTTCCTTGCAATGACACACGAAATGAAGGTCTTTCCAACACCTGTATCAGTGCCTGTTATAAAAATTCCCTTCACATTAATTTACCTCTTTTTCTGTAACTTCTTTAATAGATTTAAATGTAGAATCGATTAGATGTTTGATTTCCCTTTCTGTTATACTTAATGGTGGCATAAGGACTATAACATCCCCCAGAGGACGTAAAAAGATCCCAAATTTTCTGATCTCCTTACAGACCCTATGACCAATTCTTTTTGAATAATTGTAAATTTTTTTACTTTCTTTATCTTCTACCAACTCAATACCTGTTATTAAACCTTTCTGCCTTATATCTCCTACGTGTTTCAGTTCACTCAACATCTTTAGATTTTTTTCAAAAATATGGATCTTCTCTTCAACCCTTTTTATAAACTCTTTCTTCAATAATAATTTGAGTGAGACAAGTGCCGCGGTACAACTCAATTGATTACCTGTATATGTATGTCCATGGAAAAATGTTTTAAATTCATCGTATCCACCTAAAAATGCAGAGAAAATCTCCTCGGTTGTAGCAGTAACAGCAAGGGGAAGATATCCATTTGTAAGGCCTTTAGATAGACAAATTATATCAGGTTTTATCTCTTCATGATTTACAGCAAACATCTTACCTGTTCGCATAAATCCTGTTGCAACTTCATCAGCTATTAAGAGAATCCCATATTTAGAACATATCTCTTTTACCTTTTTTAAATACCCTGGAGGTGAAACAATAATACCTCCTGCGGCTTGAACAATTGGCTCTAAGATTAATGCTGCGATTTCGTTAGGATTCTCTTCGACTATTGTCCTTATCTTTTCAGCACATAAGAGATTGCAGGATGGATATTTGAGGTTGAATTCACAACGATAACAGTAAGGAGATGGGGCCTTAATTGTTGGGAATAATAGCGGCTTAAAGGCATTATGAAAGAGGGGAATCCCTCCCACACTTACAGCTCCGATTGTATCTCCATGATATCCATTATTTAAATGAATGAACCTTTTTTTATGTAGCTCGCCCTTGTGTTGCCAGTACATGAAGGCTATTTTTATTGCAACCTCTACTGCGGTTGAACCATTATCAGAATAAAAAATTCTTGTTAATCCATCTGGCAGGATCTTTATTAGTTTCTCAGCTAAAAGAATTGCGGGTACATTTGTTAATCCAAGAAATGTTGAATGAGAGATCTTATCGATCTGCCCTTTCAGGGCTTCGTTTATTTTTTTGTTTATATGGCCGTGAATATTACACCAGAGAGATGAAACACCATCAAAGTATCTATTTCCATCTATATCATATATGTAATTTCCTTTCCCACGAGTTATTATTATTATCTCTTCATCCATCCATTCCTTCATCTGGGTAAAGGGATGCCATATATATTTTTTATCTAAATATTCAAGATATGCTTTACTATACTTCATATACTTTAGAATCAATGCTAAGAAATATATGTCTCAAATATTTTCTCAATAACAGAAGTAACCATTTTTAGTTGACCTTCAGTATGAGTTGCCATTACTGTAAGCCTCAGGCGTGACGTCCCTTGAGGAACACTTGGAGGCCTTAAACCCTGTATGAATAAGCCATTTTTTAATAACCTTTCACAGATTTTCATTGTTTTTTCTTCCTCACCAATTATTATTGGTATTATAGGTACTTCATTATCAGGGATTCGAGGGAATAAGCTTCTTAAATTATTCTTGATTAATGCCACATTCTTATGCAATTTTTTAATTAATCCTGGATTCTTTTCTACTATCTCTATAGCTTTTATAGCAGATGCACATAGAGAAGGTGGGAGTGAAGTGCTGAATATAAGGCTTCGGGCCTTATTTATTAAGTATTTTTTAATGACCCTATTTGTTGCTACATAAGCCCCATAGCTACCGAGTGCCTTACCAAATGTCCCCATGATGATATCAACGGAATCATTTAAATTTAAGTAGTCTACTACTCCTCTCCCATCTTTACCTATTACGCCTGTAGCATGGGCCTCGTCAACTATTAGAAGAAAATCGTATTTATTCTTAAGCTGGACTATCTCAGAAAGGGGTGCAATATCTCCATCCATACTGAAAATTCCATCTGTAACGAGAAGTCTCTTTTTATGTCTTGACTTTTTCAATATATTTTCAATGAAATTTACATCTTTGTGAGGGTACACAATAGTTTCGGCTCTGCTTAATCTACAGCCATCTATGATGGAAGCATGGTTAAGTTCGTCACTTAGTATTAGATCTCCTTCATTAGCAATGGCAGGGATTATACCGGTATTTGCATGATAACCTGAATTAAAAATCAATGTACATTGTTTTCTCTTAAAATTTGCTACCCTTTCTTCTAATTCTTCGTGAAGTGTCATATTCCCTGAAATCAGACGTGAGGCGCAGGAACCTATTCCAAATGTTTTTATTGCATCGATTGCAGCTTTTTTTAAATATCTTGAATTTGCAAGTCCTAAGTAATTATTTGAACAAAGTATTATAACCTTTCTACCATCGAGGATTATTTCTGGGTTTTGAGCAGATTCAATAAGACGTAGTCTTCTCTCAAGATTCAATCTTTTTAATTTCTTAAGTTCTTCTGAAAAATAATTTAAATAAGGAGTTATTCTCATAATCTACCGGATTGTTTAATCTTCAAACCGAGGTCATTTATCATCTGAATATCCTCATTCGGATTTCGACCTTTTGTTGTAAGGTATCCACCAATCATCATTCCATTTGCACCCGAAAAAAATATCATTGACTGAAGATCCCTCAGGTTTACTTCCCTACCCCCACATACAAAAATATCCTTTTGGGGCATTATTAATCTGAAAAGAGCGATTATCTTAAGGCATTCAATTGGTGTAAGATATCTTGCATTCTCAAGTGGTGTCCCAGGGATAGGGTTTAAAAAATTTATTGGGATCGAATCTACATCGAGTTCTTTAAGTGTATAGGCCAACTCAATGCGATGTTGCCATGATTCGCCCATTCCAAAAATTCCACCACAGCATATATGAAATCCCAGTTCTTTTGCATTTCTAATAGTCTCAAGGTCTTCATCGTAGCTGTGGGTGGTACATATGTTTTTAAAAAAACTTCGAGCTGTTTCAAGATTATGGTGATAATTCTTTAAACCCGCATCCTTAAGTCTTTTTAGTGAATCCCTGTCAAGAATTCCAAGTGATGCGCAGGGCTCAAGCCTGGTCTCTCTCGATATGCCTGCTATAGCTTTTTCAATTTTCTTAAGTTCATCCTCATTATCAACGCTATAACCGCTTATCACTATTGAAAATTCACGAGCATTAATCTTTGTTGCCTCTTTCGCACGCTCAATAATAATATCTTCTCCGACAAAGGGATACACTGGTGCCTTGGTATTGTGATGGAGTGATTGTGAACAGAAGGCGCAATCTTCCTGACACATCCCAGATTTTGCATTGATTATGGAACAGAGACTAATTTCATTTCCCTTGAACTTAATCCTTGCCTTATTGGCAAGAGATAAAATTTCTAAAAAATCTTCATAATTCATCTGAAGTATAGTCTTTGCTTCTTCCTCAGAAATGCCTTGCCCTGATAAAATATTTTCTTCTATTTTATATAAAATCTTCATAAATGATAACCTTTTGAGACCTCTGAAAAAGTCTTTGATTAGACTGGGGAGGTAGGGTTCAAAACCCTTCGAATGCAGGCTTTTATTGTTTAAATTTCTAACAATCGCTTTAGAAAAAACCAATTATTTTAAGGGGATTTATCAATAGTGCTAATCTATAAAAGGTATCCGCTCGAAGGCTTTTTCACCCTACCTCCCCATCTATGAAAGAATTTTTAAATAGTTTTTCAGAGCTCTCCTTTTTCAAACAATATTAAATTTTATGATATATTATAATACAAGGAAAATTAAATGTCAACATTATTTATATTTAAGTTAACAATTAATTGAGGAATTTTTTGCTATCTTTTCAATAGCCATGATTGTTGAATCAATCTCATCAGAGGTGTTAAAATAGCCTGGACTTAACCTGACTGTACCTTGTGGATAGGTCCCCATGGCTTTGTGGGCTAATGCTGCACAGTGAAGACCTGCTCTTACTTTAATGTCAAATGCCTGATCGAGGATGATCCCTACTTCTCCAGGCGTATAACCCTTAATATTGAAAGATAGTATGGGAACAATATCAGATGACTTTTTAGGGGTATAAATAGATATGGTATTTATGTTTGAAAGGCCTTCAATAAGCTTTCTGATTAAATGCTGGCCGTGCATTTTAATCTTCTCTAAACCTTCTGAAAGAATAAATTTCACCCCTGCCCCTAATCCACATATCCCTAAGGTATTGGGAGTCCCGCTTTCATATCTATCGGGTAAAATCGATGGTTGCTCTTCAACCTCTGATTGCGATCCTGTTCCTCCTTCTCGAATCGTATCGAGATCAACTCTTTCACCTATATAAAGTATCCCTGTTCCTGGAGGACCAAATAAACCCTTGTGGCCAGAAAATGCAAGCAGGTCTATGCTACTTTTCTGGACATCGATTGGATATTTTCCTATTGTCTGTGCTGCATCTACTAAGAGGATCAAATCATTTGTCCTTGCGATTTTCCCATACTCTTCGATGGGCTGAATAACCCCTGTGACATTGGATGCATGAGTTATTACAATAAGCTTTGTATTTTTCTTAATTGCTTTTTTAATATTTTCTGGTGAAACAATACCTTTGTCATTTGTTGGATATATTTTAGATATTTCAACTCCTGTTCGCGAAAGCTTATTTAATGGTCTTATAACAGAATTATGTTCAAAAGGACTTATTATTACATGGTCCCCACTTCGTAGAAGACCTTTTAAGGCTAAATTCAAAGCATCAGTACAATTTAAAGTAAATATTATGCGATTCGGATCAGGAGAATTAATAAAGCCAGAAATAAGATTTCTTGTTTCCTCAATAATTTCCATAGCCGCAGAAGCCATGCTATGGCTCCCGCGACCAGGATTTCCTCCTTTTTCTTTTAAAAAATTACTTATAGCCTGATAAACGGTCTCAGGTTTTGGCCATGATGTTGCTGCATTATCAAGATATATCATTTAAACACCAATATATTTTGCATAAAGGTTTCTTGCCAGTGATTCATCGCTTGTATTTTTTACGATAGCTCTGCCATCAGGAAATATTACCATTTCATATCTATCAACCTCGAATCTAAGCATGAATTCATTATAATTAACACGGCCAATAGAACTAAGATGTTTGGCCAATCTTTCAAAAGAGAGCTCTTTTATATAGGGATTTAGTACCTGAACAGCATTCTGACCACAGAGGGAGGTGGTTTTTGTCCCAAATTTTGCATTTAAGAATTCGTATTTACCTGAACATGCAGGGCATTCAGGATATCGACGAATCTCAATGCGTTTGAATTTCCCCTGCCAGACATTGATTGTTACAAGATCTTTATTTATCTCATCTGACCCAATCAATATTTTAATTGCTTCAGCTGATTGAATCGAACCTATTATAAATGGAGCAGGGCTAATAACTCCTGCAGTTTCACAAGTTAACATTCTTGCCCCTTTTGGTATTTCAGGATTGATACACCTTAGACAAGGGGTTTTATGAGGAATGATATTCATTGTCATCCCAGAGGCCCCTAAAGCACCGCCATAAATCCAGGGTATATTATACTTTAAGGAGACATCATTGATAAGACCTCGAGTTTCAAAATTATCTAAGCCATCAATAATTACATCTGCACCCATTACAAATTTTTCTATATTTGTGTAATTTATATCTGCAACGATCCCCTCTATTTCAATCTCAGAATTTATCTTTTTAAGATGTCTCTGAGCCGCAATCGCCTTTGGAAGCTGGTTTTTTACATCCTCTTCATCAAAAAGTGCCTGTCTGGAAAGGTTATGAAGCTCTATAAAATCCCTATCAATAATTCTAATCCTCCCTATCCCTGCTCTTGTTAAGATGGTGGAAATGACCGAACCCAACGCTCCACATCCGACTATTACTACAAAACTACGCCTCAATCTTTTTTGACCCTCTTTACCGATATGAGGAAAAATTTCCTGTCTCGAGTATCTGTTATTCATAACTGATTAGTATTTAAAATAAAAAAGATAAAATTTCAATCTTTATTTATAAAATAAACTTTATTTATAATTAATCTTGACAAATTTTAAAAAGTATTTTAAAAATATACTAAATTGATTAATTTAATATGGTTTAAATATGAAAATAACAAAAAAGGGTGAGTATGCATTAAGGGCACTTGTAGATCTTGCCCTGAACCATAAAAAAGGTATCAGACAAATACATGATATCGTTAAAAATGAGAACATACCTGAAAAATTCTTAGAGCAAATTTTTATTTTACTTAAAAATGCGGGAATTGTTCAGAGTAAAAGAGGTGTTAAAGGAGGTTATTATCTTAGTAGGTCTCCAGATAAAATATCTTTAGCGGAGATTATCCGTGTGGTTGATGGTCCCCTTTCTCCAATAGAATGTATTAATAATAATTTGAACTGTCCTAATGAGCTCACTTGTGGAATTAGAAGCATAATGATGGATGTAGGAAACCTTACAGCTGAGATCTTAAATAAAATTACACTTGCAGAAGTCTGTAAAAGATCTAAGGAGCTTAAAGAAGAAAAAGATGACACCTTAATGTATTACATTTAAAATAAACTTTTATAAAATGGTCTCAGAAATTGATAATATCTCAGAAAATGAGAAAAAAATCTTGATCCAGATTCTAAAGGCCTTAAGGGGCATTAAGTATGGTTGCGTCCAGATTATTATTCAAGATTCAAAGGTAGTACAGATAGATAAAACTGAAAAGATACGACTCGAAAAAGAGAAATTTACAAAAATCTTTAGCGGAGGTTAATTTAAGTTGATGCCTAAATAAAACTCTATTTAATAAAATTCTTTATGCTGACCAGACAACTGGAGGCTAAAAAGATAAA
>JBBIOI010000054.1:0-22067 GCA_037443425.1 Deltaproteobacteria bacterium | reverse complement strand
AATCGCCTTAGAAAAAACCCAATTATTTTAAGGGGATTTGTCAATAGTGCTAATCTATAAAAGGTATCCGCTCGAAGGCTTTTTCACCCCACCTCCCCATTTATGAAAGAATTTTTAAATAGTTTTTCAGAGGTCTCAATACCGTTTCCACGGGAATGAAGCAGGTTAGGTTAGAGATTAAATGATGCTTCGAAATAAGTATTGCATTGAGAAAAGTTAATGCTACATAAATTGTCACGGAAAAAGAGATGCTTCCGCCTGATTGACTTGACTATTTAAATTAAAAAAGATAAATTTTTTACAATTTAAAAGGGATTATTAAAAGTTTATCAAAAAAGTAATAAAAGGAGAATAAAGTGCAACAGTTTTTTTTAGTAACATCAATCCTTATCTGCATCGCAATAGGTTTGAGTCTTTACAGGGTTGTGATTGGGCCTGGGGTATTTAATAGAACAGCGGCTGCAAATATTATTGGAACTAAAACCATTACACTTTTAGTCATAATGGGATATTATTTTGAAAGACCTTACTTCTTTGATATCTCCCTTCTTTATGCAATGATAAACTTTATTGGTACCCTTGTCTTCGCAAAATACCTTGAGAGAGGAGATCTATGGTCATAATTAATATTATTATATCCATATTTATTGGTGCAGGTCTATTTTTCACATTCGTTGGATCCATAGGTCTTCTTCGCTTTCCTGATTTTTACACCCGTCTCCATGCAACAGGAAAGTGCGACACCCTTGGGGCAGGGTTGATAATCGTTGGGTTAACTATTTATCATTTTTTCAATTATACCAGCACCCCTCTTATACCAGCCAAACTCATTTTTCTATTAATCTTTATATTTATAGCAAATCCAACAGCGACTCATGCACTTATGAAGGCTGCTTATAAAATTGGGGTTAAACCCTGGAAATTAGGAGAAAAAAGAGAATAATGGGAAAGGGGAAAAGATTTGAAATAATCCTTACATTCTTTATTATGGCCTTTTTCTGGATACTTCTTTCAGGTATCTTCGACCTCTTTCATTTAACATCAGGAGCAATCTGCTGTATAATTGTTACGCTACTATCACATGACCTCCTGGTTAAAGGGAAGAGCCAAAAGCGACTCTTAAAATCGATTCGTCTCATCACATATATTCCATGGGAACTCTGGCAGATAGTTTTAGCAAATATTGATGTTGCCTATAGAGTTTTACATCCGAAGATGCCTATAGATCCTCGTATCATTGAATTTGAGACACCATTAAGGGGAGAATTTTCTCAGGTAACCCTTGCCAACTCAATAACACTTACACCTGGAACAATTACCATTCATGTTGAACCTGAAAATGGAAAGTTTTTAGTCCATGCAATTGCTAAAGAACCAGCTGATGCGCTTCTGGTAGACCAAAAAATGCAAAAGAAGGTAGCCCATGTATTTATGGAGACCGAAAAATGATTATATCTATCGATATTATTTTACTCCTATTCATTATAATCCTTGCAATTGTTGCAATTCAAATCAAAGACCTGCTTAGTTCAGCTATTATACTCGGTGTCTATAGCTTTCTTATGGCGATTATCTGGGTTGAATTGCAATCTGTTGATGTTGCTTTTACAGAGGCCGCTGTTGGGGCAGGAGCAACAACAGCATTTCTCATTGCAGCCATTGCAAGGACAAAGAGATGGGAAAAGAAATGAAAAAATTTGAAGTAATAACTATTGGCTTAATAATTATACTATGCGCAATTTTTATTTATATAGCAGAAGATATCCCTGACTTTGGTGACCCAAATGCCCCTGCTATCAGGTATGTTGAAATATTGAGTCTTGATGCTGATAAAGATATTTGGCTTCTTAATCAAAACCAAATCCCTGATAAATTAGCTGATAAGCTTTTAAATCGAGGCCTTCCTGCACCTGTAAAAGTTGAAAAGTTAAAAGAAAGGCAGAATGAATGGGAGGGTTTTATAGCAAAAGAAGAGCCTTTTTATGATAAAGAAGAAAAATACTATTTTATAAGGAAAGAAGGCAATCTTATTAAGATTTACAGGTATGCATTTGTTGTTCGATGGATTGAAAAAGGATTAAAAGAAACAGCGGTCCCTAATATGGTCACTTATGGTCTTGCTGACTATAGGGGTTATGATACCCTTGGTGAAACCACTGTTATATTTACTGCAGGGGTATCGGTTATACTCCTTTTAAGGAGGAAAGGTAGATTATGAAAGAGAAAGACGTTATTGTTGAAACAGTATCTCGAGTAATGATCCCATTTATTCAACTTTTTGCGCTTTATGTGATTATTCATGGGGCAGGCGGACCTGGTGGAGGATTTCAGGGAGGTGTAGTTTTTGCCTCTTCATTTATCTTATTTGTTATTGCATTTGATCTTTTAGGTGGAAGAAAAAGATTCCCTGAATCGATTAATACTTTTTTGTGTTCAATAGGGCTGTATATTTATGCAGGGATTGGACTTTTAGCAATAATTCTCAGCTATGGGATTGCTCAGTATCTAAATTATGGTTTTATTCCTTTTACATCAAATTTCTATGAGAATAGAGCCCTCGGAATGGACTTTGTAGAGATGGGAATAGGTATTACTGTTATGGCAACTATTGCATCAATCTTCTTTGACTTAGTCGGAAAAGATGAAAAGTAAGGAGACTAAAATTAATGGAATATCTCTTTTCAATAATATCTTCAAAATATAACTATTGGGTATTTATAATCCTTATGATGATTGGGCTTTATGGAATTTTAGCAAAGGATAATCTTATAAAAAAGATAATTGGACTCAATATATTTCAGACAGCCATCTTTCTATATTTTATCTCCTTAGGAGCAGTCAAAGGAGGAACTGCACCTATCTGGGACGAAAAAATTATTGAAAAGGGCTATACCTATGCTAATCCACTTCCTCATGTCTTAATACTAACAGCAATCGTTGTTGCTGTTGCTACCACAGCTGTAGCACTATCAATTATAATTCGGATGTATAAAGAATATGGAACAATTGAAGAAAGTGAAGTAATAAGAAAATCAACCGAGAGGGAGATGCTATAAGGATGTTAAGCTTTGTAGAACATCTTCCTCTTTTGATAGTAGTTGGCTCAATTTTTTCTGCAATTACGATATTAATAGCTGGATGGGTTAATAAAAAGAGTGCATGGTATATATCCACATTCACAATACTTATACAATTTATTTCCTCAATCTTAATCCTTAAACATATATTAACGATTGGTAATATCCATTACAGACTTGGGGGGTGGGTTCCACCATGGGGTATAGAGTATGTGGTTGATCCCCTAAATTCCTATATCCTTGTAATTGTCCTCTTTCTCGGATTACTCTGCGTTATCTACTCAAAAAGAAATATAGAACATGAACTTCCTGAAAAGGTTGTTTCTTTTTATACTGTTTATCAACTTCTTATTACAGGTTTATGTGGCGTTGTAGTAACTGGAGATATCTTTAATATGTATGTTTTTATAGAGATCTTCTCACTTTCAGCTTATGCCTTGATCGCATCAAGGGGAAAGATTGCCCTTAGAGCAAGTTTCAACTACCTCATTTTAGGTTCTATTGGGGCATGTTTCTTTCTTATAGGTATTGGTTTTCTTTACGCCGTAACAGGGTCGCTCAATATGCATGACCTTTCTATTCTTCTACCTCCTTTCTATTCAAATCGGGTTGTAATGGCCTCATTTGTGTTTATACTTGTCGGGCTTAGCATCAAGATGGCACTTTTCCCCCTTCATACATGGCTTCCCGATGCCCATGCATTTGCCCCTTCTGAAATAAGTGCCATGCTTTCTGGTATTATAATTGAGGTCTCAACATATGCATTTATCCGTATTTCATTCTCAGTATTCACATTGAATTTTCTTAAAACCTTCCCCATAATGGATATCCTTGGCTGGCTTGCACTGGTAGCCATTCTTTTTGGTTCAATTATGGCAATATCTCAAAAAAATTTAAAACGTATGCTCGCTTATTCAAGTGTAGCCAACATGGGATATATTATAATCGCACTTAGTTTATCGCTCACTTCCCAAACACCACCATGGGGTGGTCTCAATCCCACATTGATACATATAATAAATCATGCCTTAATGAAGGCATGTCTATTTCTTATCGCAGGTGCATTCATTTATAAAGCCGATCTATGGTATATTGATAAACTAAAACATCTATCACGAACAATGCCCTTTACATGTGCAGCCTTTGTAATTTCAGCTTTATCAATGATAGGAATACCACCTACTGTTGGATTTGTCTCAAAACTCTATATAATTCTGGCCTCTATCGAAGCAAAAAAATTTTTGTTTGTGGCTATTGTGCTTCTAAGTTCATTATTAAACCTAATTTATTTCTGGAGAATTATCGAAATAATGTATATGAAACCAGAAATAGTAGGAAGTCATTCTTATAACTCTTCTGTTTCTAAAAATGAAATTCCCTTGGCAATGTCAATTCCTATCTGGATTTTGGCTTCTCTTTGTATCCTGATGGGAATATTTTGGCTTGCAAATATTCCTATGCCAATCTTAGAGAAAGTGAATTTATTATTTGGGATCATAAAAAAACTATGATAGAAACCATTGAATCCATAAAACCTGTACTGGCTATTCTTTGCCCTGCTTCTGCATCCATCTTGATCCTGTTTTCGGGAAGACATCCAAATCTCCGGGAAAGTTGGACATTAATGGCAAGTATTTTGCAATTCTTTTTCATACTTTCTATGGTTCCATGGGTAAGAAATGGAAGAGTTATTGAATACTACTTCATAGTTGATATATTACCCCATGTCAATTTCGGTTTCAGGGTTGATGCTTTTGGTCTAATTTTTGCGATTACAGCTTCCTTTCTGTGGATCATTGTATCTTTTTATTCAATTGGATATATGCGAATATTAAAAGAACATGCACAGACGCGATATTATTTCTGCTTTGCTTTGGCCATATTTGGAGCAATGGGTGTTGCACTTTCTGCAAATCTTTTTACACTGTTTATATTTTATGAAATCCTCACTGTTTCTACCTATCCCCTTGTGGCACACGAACAATCACCCGAAGCACTCTTTGCAGGAAGAAAATATCTCGCTTACCTTCTTACATCGGGTGTTTTCCTTTTGGCTGCAATAACGTTGACTTATTCTCTTGTTGGAAAAACCGATTTTATTCCAGAAGGAATATTTAAATCATATTCAATTCCTCGGTCAACACTTATTGCTTTATTTACCCTTTTTATATTAGGAGCTATGAAAGCTGCTTACATGCCTCTTCATTCATGGCTTCCCTCAGCCATGATTGCTCCAACTCCAGTAAGTGCATTATTACATGCAGTTGCGGTTGTTAAGGCTGGGATTTTCCTTATAATAAGGATTGTTTTATATGTATATGGAATTGATCTTATGAGTGAACTTGGTTTAGGAAGTTTCTTCACAGCCTTTGCAACCATTACAATGATTGTTGCTTCACTATTTGCAATTGCTCAGGATAATCTAAAAAGAAGACTCGCCTATTCTACCATTAGTCAGCTTGCTTACATAATTTTCGGAATAGCTTTACTTAGCCCCATGGGAATAAAGGGAGCAATAATCCATATTCCCTTCCATGGATTTATGAAGATTACTTTATTCTTATGTGCAGGATCTATTTTAGCAATTTCTGGCAAACAAAATATAAGTGAAATGCACGGGATTGGACGAGAAATGCCAATTACAATGTTAGCATTTATGATAGGGGCATTAGGAATGTGTAGTCTCCCCCCAACTTGTGGGTTTTTAAGCAAATGGTTTCTTGCCCTTGGAGCGATAGAGGCCAATAAAATCCTTTTTTTGGCCCTCCTACTTATTAGCTCGTTACTGGATGTTATATATTTTTTCCCTATTATATTTATAGCCTTCTTCAGTAAAGGAGAAACTATTGAGAAAAGATTGCTAAGAGAACAAAAGATAAAAGAAGCTCCTTTGATCATGACTGTTCCGATTGTGATTACCGCGCTTTTCTCTATTCTCTTAGCTTTTCCAAATCCTATAAATAAACTAATTATTGATCTTGTTGAATTAGCAATTTATCCTTAAGGAGAAGATTTAAATATGAATAAGATATTATTTATCATACTTTATATCAGCCTTATATTAAGTATCCTGGCAGGAATTCTCATTAATTTTTACCTCTCTCATGAAGTACATTTTTATTGGGAAAAATTACCGATTTTCAGTGCAATATATGGTTTTATAGGATGTATTATAATTATTTTTGTATCAAAAGCCATTGGAAAGATTTGGCTGCAAAAAGAAGAGGATTATTACGAACGAAATGAAAATAAATGGGGGTACAATTAGTGATCGATTGGTTACATCCAGGGATAATTTACTTTTTAGGTGCAATATTTATCCCTCTATTTAAAAAAAGGGTTAGAGACGTTTATTTACTAATTATTCCTGTTTTAGCTTTTATGATCCTCGTTCTTACATCAAAAGGAATTTTTGTAACAGAAGGGAAAACCTGGGTTATCTCTTTTTTAGGATATGATTTAATCCTTGGCCGAATCGATAGATTGAGTTTAGTTTTTGCATATGTTTTTGTAATTGCTTCATTTTGTATGATGATCTATGCCCTTCACTTAAAAGAAAATGGGCAACACATTGCCTCCTACATCTACGTTGGAAGTACTCTTGGAGTTGTCTTTGCAGGAGACCTTTTCACCCTTTTTTTCTTTTGGGAAATTATGGCATGGTCTGCACTTTACCTCATCTGGTATAGAAAAACAAAATCTTCTTATAAGGCAGGATTAAGATATATTTTAGTTCATGTTTTTGGTGGACTCTTCTTTTTAGCTGGAATTCTTATTCATTTCCATAAAACAGGTTCAATAGCCTTTGAAATATTTCCCTTAAGAGAAATCCCGAATCAAATCAATCTGGCTTCTATACTTATTCTTATTGCTTTTCTCATAAATGCTGCTGTTCCCCCGTTACATGCTTGGTTACCTGATGCCTATCCTGAGGCAACGGTGACTGGTGCTGTTTTTCTAACAGCCTTTACAACAAAAAGTGCTATCTATGCACTCATTAGAGGTTTTCCAGGTTTAGAAATTCTTATTTGGCTCGGTGCAATTATGGCAATTTATGGAGTTGTATTTGCTGTGCTTGAAAATGATATACGTAGACTTCTTGCTTACCATATTGTATCTCAGGTAGGCTATATGGTTTGTGGAGTAGGAATGGGTATTGCGGGGAATCCAGCTGGAGAAATGGCAATCAATGGAGCAGTTGCTCATGCGTTTTCCCATATTTTATATAAGGCCCTTCTTTTCATGGGGGCAGGTGCTGTTCTTGAAGTAACTGGAAGGAGTAAATTAACAGAATTAGGCGGTATATATAGATATATGCCAATCACATTTCATCTTTATATGATTGGAGCATATTCTATATCTGGATTTCCTTTCTTTAATGGTTTTGTAAGTAAATCTATGGTGATCCAAGCCGCAGCGATATGGCATATGCCAATAATCTGGATAATGCTTGAAGGCGCATCAATAGGAACATTTCTTCATACTGGTCTGAAACTCCCATGGGGCACTTGGTTTTCAAGAGAGAGGCCTATATGTTATGCTAAAGAACCTCCCATAAATATGCTAATTGCTATGTGTTTGACAGCATTTTTATGTATTTTTATAGGTATATATCCAAAAATCCTTTATAACCAATTACCATATCCAGTTAATTATGAACCTTATACACCATATCATATTGTTTCTACATCACAATTGTTAGGGTTTACATTTATAGGGTTTTGGCTCTTCAGGAAGAAACTTTATGGAGAATCAACTATTACACTTGATACAGATTGGTTTTATCGAATATTTTTGAAATGGTTCATTTGGTTCTGTGAAAAACCTTTAATGAGTCTTGCAACACATATTGATAATAAAGTGATGAGAATTGTTAACTTTTTTGTCTGGATGAGTAAAAATCCTTTACTAGCCATTAAGATAAAAAGAGAAGAGATAATCCTTAAAGTAATAAAATCATTTTCTGTCCCCTATCATTTAAAAGAAAAAGAGATTAATCTATCGGAGAAAAAGAGGAATTATCCTGGTGAGCTTCCTAAGCTTGGATTAGGAAGTTCTATCTTCTTGATCTTTTTAGCAATTTTTCTTTATCTTCTCTTTTACCTTTCTTCAATAGATTGATTTAAATTAATTAAAAAATATCCGCAGAAAAGATATATATTTCAGTATCCTTATCTTTCCATGCATTTGGGGGAAGCCCTGCCTTAAGACACGTATGCTGAAGGAATGTCTCTCTATCCCATCCATACTCTGTTGCTACTTGTGGAAGAAGAAGGCCTGAATACCACCCTTTTTTGATATAAATACCATGTTTTCCTACTTCAATCTCATTTACATCCTTTGTCCTTCTTAGGGGAGTTAAAACAGAAATCTCGATATCCAGTTCAGGAAGTTCTTTTTCTGATACAGGTGGAAATCTGGGATCACGAAATGCTGCTGCTTCAGCCATTTCTTCTATGGTTTTATGAAGGGGTTTTAATGCCTCAATATATCCAATACACCCCCTGAGCTGACCCTTTTTATGAATTGTCACAAATGCACCTCGATTCTCTTTTAACAAAGGTGAGTCTATCCTGAATTCAGGAACAGGCTTACCTCTTGCCTTATTTTCAATCACTGTCTTTGCAATTTGATGAAGGATCCTTTTCTCTTCTTCATTTAATCCCAAATCAACTCCAACCTTCTTATCTCCTTTCATCTTTTCAACACCTCCTTCCATCTTATAAAAAACCGTAGCTCCATAGCCAACAACACGGGATCGATCTCCTGTTACATCACCTGAGTTCATATATTTTATCACCTTTGCTTTATTAGCTCCTAAGGACTTAGCTGCTAACATAATGGTAATGATCGGTCCCCCACCGCATGCCTCACAGCGACCATTTGAAAGGTCACGGTTTATAGCTTCGGTATCAAAACGCTCCATATGGCTGAGAACAATCTTATCCATCTCAACTGCTTTATTATAAGAGTGATAATGAGATAGGTCCGAGCTTCCAATCAATAAAACTCTTCTTCCCCTAACTGCCTCCACAATTGCATTGGCCACTGCCTGACAGGTTTCCAAGCTCCAGTAAGGTTCCATAACTATTGGAACGAGCTTAAAATTCTTTAATACCATCTGGAGAAAAGGAATTTGAACCTCTAGAGAATGTTCCTCTTTATGGGCTTCGGGAAGAAACTGTATCCTCTTTTCTTTCCCCATAATCTTCTTTGCAATTTCAATATCCACTGGTACAACACCAAGCGGAGTCCTATAACCTCCACGATCATATATAGAAGCCCCTTTAAACATAGCCCTATGACTTGGTGCAACTACAACAACCGTAGAGAAATCCATGCCATCAATCAATTTATATGCATACGAAGCAACCTGTCCTGAATACATGTAACCTGCATGAGGAACAACAAGGGCTATAATTTCACCCTCAATACTCTCTTTTTTAGCATTATCTAAATATCTTTTTATATCACGAGACAAGACATCAGGCCTATCTGGATAAAACATACCTGCTACTGCAGGTTCTCTTATCTCTTCCATCCTTTTCTCCTTTCTTTTCCCAGCAGTCTGGGCATCACAGTTCGATTCTATCAGGGTGAGAAAAATTATAAAAAAGAGGAGGATAAATTTTTTAATTTTCATTTCTAAGCTTTGCTATCTAAAAGAATGGTTACTGGTCCATCATTTATTAGGTGGACCTCCATCTTGGCTTGAAACTCACCTGTTTCAACATTTAATCCTCTTGCTTTAAGTTTATCTATAAATTTTTCATAAAGTTTTTTTGCAGTTTCAGGTTCTTCTGCATCTGTAAAAGAGGGTCTACGACCTTTTCTGCAATCTCCGTATAGCGTGAATTGAGAAACTACGAGTATCTCCCCTTTCTTTTCAATTAATGAATGATTAAACTTACCTGAATCGTCTTCAAATATCCTTAAATCAGGGATCTTTGAAACTAAATAATCTAAATCTTCATCCCTATCTCCTTTTCCAATACCTAAGAATACAAGTAGTCCATTTCCAATCCTCCCTTTAACATTTCCGTCTATATAAACCTCTGCAGATTTTACCCTCTGTATTACAGCTTTCATATTAAGCCTGTTTTACAATGATTTCATTTCAATTAACCCCATTTAATTGATGCATGGAAACGTAGTAATCTCATAGATTCATTAATTCGGTCCGAATGAAACCGCTTATCCTCTTTTTCTTACTCTTTAGCCTCTTTCTCTTTCTTTGCCTGGGCTATAATCTTTTCGCTAAGATGTGCAGGTACTTCTTCATAATGGGAAAATTCCATTGTAAATGTACCACGGCCCCCGGTTTTTGAATTCAGGTCAGGGGCATATTTTAACATCTCCGCCATTGGAACATGGGCTTCTATAACTTGATAATTTCCTTTTGAATCAACCTTCAATACCCTTCCACGACGGCTATTTATATCTCCTATTACATCTCCGATATTCTCATCAGGAGCAGTAACCTGGACTTTCATAATGGGTTCAAGAAGAACAGGATTAGCCTCTGCTATGCCTTTCTTAAAACACATTATCGCTGCGATCTTAAATGCTATTTCAGAAGAATCCACCTCATGGGACTTTCCATCATAAAAACGAACCTTAACATCTACAACAGGATAACCTGCCAATACACCGCTCTGCATTGCCTCTAAAATTCCTTTCTCTACTGCAGGTACAAAATTTCTTGGAACATTCATCCCGACAAGTGCATTTTCAAATTCAAATCCTCCACCTCGTGGAAGAGGAGATATATCAAAATGTACCTCTGCAAATTGTCCCCTACCCCCTGTCTGTTTCTTATGTCTATAGATCACACCTGTCTTTGCAGTCTTAATCGTCTCTTTGTATGGAACCTTTGGAGTACTAAGATTTACCTCAACCCCAAATTTCCTCTTTAGCTTTTCAACAATTACCTCAACATGAGTCTGTCCTACACCTGAAAGGATAATCTCTCCTGTCTGTTCATCTCTCGAAACCTGCATTGTGGGATCCTCTTCATGTATCCTAGCAAGTGAGGCAGTTATCTTTTCTTCATCCCCCTTAGCTTTAGGCGAAATTGCATAAGAGATAACAGGAAGAGGAAGCTTTGTCTCTTCAAATACTATAGGGTTTTTCTCGTCAGACAGCGTGTCTCCGGTTGTTGTCTCCTTCAACTTTGCAACAGCCACAATATCACCAACGCTTGCAAAACCGACAGGCTTCTGCTTTTTACCCTCTAATAAAAATATCTGCCCTATTCTCTCTTTTACATCTTTTTTTGAATTATAAACTGTTGAATCCGCATTGATAGTTCCTGAATAAACCCTAAAGATACTCAATTTTCCTGCAAAAGGATCTGCAATTGTTTTGAAAACGAAGGCAGAAAATGGGGCATCCTCTTTTGGCTCTCTTTTTTCTATACCTCCGTTCTTAAGATTTTTGCCTTCCACCGGACCTTTTTCAACAGGGGAAGGGAAGCATAGTATCGCCATATCGAGGAGTGGTTGTATGCCTATATTTAGGATCGATGAACCACATAGAGCAGGAACTATTCTTCTTTCAATAGTACCTTTTCTTAGACATTGAATCATTTCTTCTGTAGAAATCTCTCCTGACTCTAAGTACTTTTCCATCAACTGGTCATCCATCTCAACAAGGACCTCGATTAGCTTCTCCCTTTGTTTCTCAACATCATCCTTCATCTCTGACGGGATCTCTTTAATCTCAAATTGACCGCTACCATCATCCTTATAAAAATAGGCCTTCTTCTGTATGAGGTCAACAATACCTTTAAAGTTTCTCTCAGCCCCTATTGGAAGTTGAACAGGGATAGCTGGTTGTGAAGGGAATGCCTTTTTTACATCTTCGACTATTTTTAGAAAATCTGCCCTTTCAACATCCATCTTGCTTACATAAAGCATTCTTGGAACATTAAATTCATTGGCATACCCCCAGACTGCCTCTGTCTGGACTTTTACTTCTGAATTTGCACCAACAACAATGATTGCCCCATCTATAACCCTCATAGAGGCCTTTGCCTCAGCTATAAAGTTTGCATACCCTGGTGTATCAATCAAATGGAATTTATGTTTATTCCATTCGAAATGTGCAAGTGAAGCACTGATACTTATTTTCCGATTAATCTCCTCCGGCTCAAAATCCATGATAGATGATCCATCATCTACCCGCCCAAGTCGGTTATTCTCTCCGGTATCAAAAAGTATCGCCTCCGCGAGTGAAGTCTTTCCCTCTCCTCCATGACCAAAAGTTCCAATGTTCCTTATAAAATTCGGCTCAAATCTTTTCATCTCGTCTCCTTTCTAATTATTTCTACAAATATTATATTTTAAATTACTTTTTTCATAAATAAAAGTCAATGATTCATCAGTTGAAATTGTGAGATTTCTCTTGAAAAATTATCCTTTATTTCTTAAGATTTTTTTCATGAAAAAAAAAGATATTCTTTTATGCATTATCTCGAGTGCTCTTCTCATACTCTCTTTTCCAAATTTTGACCTGGAATTTTTGATATGGTTTTCTATTGTCCCCCTCTTCTTAGCTTTCTCTGAAAAACAACCTTATCAGAGCTTCAAGATTGGTTTTCTAATGGGTCTTATCTTCTATCTCGGCATACTTTACTGGATCATTGTTGCTGTCCACAAATATGGAAATGTGAATCTAATTCTAAGTTTTTTTATACTTCTTCTTCTTGTTTTATACCTGAGTTTATACTTTGGATTTTTTGCATTACTAAGCCGGCTTATACAAATATATCTTGGAATTAAGGCAACACTTTTAACTTCCTTAATTTGGGTAACCCTTGAATACCTTAGATCTTTTCTACTAAGTGGATTTCCTTGGGCAAACTTAGGCCATTCTCAATATCTAAATCTCTCGTTTATTCAGATGGCTGATATCACCGGAGTCTATGGTCTTTCATTCGTTATTGTTCTTGTAAATGCAACCCTTTTTTTGATAATCTATCAATGGAAGAAAGGGGATTTTCCCTTTAAAGAATTTTCCATAACCGTCTTGATCCTTCTCTTATTCTTATTATATGGATACTTTAGGATAAAAACGATAGATAGCCAACCAAAGGACAGCATCCCCTTAAAAATAGGAATTGTGCAAGCAAATATAGATCAGTCTGTTAAATGGGATGAATCTTTTCAGAGAGAAACAATGGATATCTATGAAAAGCTCTCGTATAAAGTTGCACAGGAAAAACCTGATTTAATTATCTGGCCTGAGACAGCAACCCCATTCTTTTTCCAGGAAGAAAAAAGATATCAAGATATTGTCCTAAATATCCCAAAAAAGACAGGCGCCTTTCTCCTTTTTGGTACACCTTCTTATAAAATAGAAAAGGGAAAGATAAATCATTATAACAGTGCATTTTTTATTTCTCCTCGAGGGGAATTTCTCGGTCAATACGATAAAATACATCTTGTCCCATTCGGGGAATATGTCCCATTTGGGGAATATATTCCCCTTGGTACCTTAGGAGAAGGGATCGGAAATTTTAAATCAGGTAAAGATATTTTTAATTTTACCCTTCCTTCGGGGAAGTTTGGTGTTGTTATATGTTTTGAAATTATATTCCCGGATCTCTGCCGAAGATTTATAAAAAATGGTGCAAATTTTCTTGTTACAATTACAAACGACGCATGGTTTGGAAAGACATCTGCTCCTTATCAACATTTTTCAATAGCTGTCTTTAGGGCTGTAGAAAATAGGGTATTTATTGCAAGGGCTGCCAATACTGGAATAAGTGGTTTTATAGACCCCAAGGGAAAGATATTAAAAAAAACAAATATATTTACTCACGAGGCTATCAATGGAATAATTTGGCTTTCAAACAAAAAGACTTTCTATACTCAATATGGGGATGTCTTTGCTTGGATATGTTCAGCCTTATTCATATCAATCTTACTCATCTTAATTTTTAAGAAGAGATTCTTTTCTTATAAAAAGGGACTGCCCCACCAGATTTAAGGATTTCAATAATAAAGGCTGGTATTGAAGGGAATCTATATTCTTCTCCTTTAGTTATATTTTTTATTATCCCACCTTCGAGATCAATCTCAAGCTCGTCCTTTTCATCTATCACATCTTTTATACCACTAACTTCGATCACTGGAAGCCCTATATTTATAGAATTTCTATAAAAAGTTCGAGGAAAATTCTCAGAGAGTATTGCACCTACACCTGCATATTTCAGCGCAAGTGAGGCCTGTTCCCTTGCAGAACCACTTCCAAAATTCTTTCCGACAAGTAGAATATCCCCTTTTGAAATCTTCTTATAAAAATCAACCTCTATCCCTTCCATAGCATGTCTTGCAGCTTCTTCAGGATCAAAAGACACAAGATACTTACCTGGGTAGATTATATCTGTATCTATATTGTCTCCATATTTCCATACCCTTCCGTGAATCTTCATCTCCTTGCACTCCTTAGTAATCTTTCCCTTGGATCTGATATTTTACCTTCGATGGCTGAGGTAGCAACAGTGGCTGGTGACGCAAGATATATCAATGCCTCAGGACTTCCCATCCTCCCTATAAAATTTCTATTTGATGTAGATATACATACCTCTTTAGGGGCTAAAAGCCCTAAGTGACCACCAAAGCAGGCACCACATGCAGGTGGTGTAATTATTCCACCTGCCTTTATAAATATCTCTACAATGCCTTCTCTAATTGCCTGTAGGTATACCTCCTGAGAGGCAGGTGTAATGATTAATCTAACATCAGGGTGAACCTTTTCATCCTTTAATATCTTTGCTGCAATTCTTAAGTCTTCTATCCTTCCATTTGAACACGAACCGATAAATGCCTGATCAATTCTTATATCCATAACCTCTTTAACTCTTTTTACATTTGATGGTGTTGGAGGACAGGCAACTAATGGTTCTAAATTTGATATATCAAATTCATACTCATATTCGTAATTAGCATCAGGGTCTGCGGAAAAGATCATAAACTCAGAATCTACTCTTTCTTTCAAATATTCCAAAGTCAAACTATCAGGATTAACTATACAATTCTCAGCACCCATCTCTGCTGCCATATTACATAGGCACATCCTATCCGAGATGGACATCTTATTAATAATCTCTCCTTCAAATTCAATTGCTTTATTAAGAACCTGATTTGAATTAAATTCCTTTAATAAAAATAATGAAATATCCTTTGCCGATATTGCTGGATCAGGTTTTCCATTAATAGAAACCTTAATAGAATTTGGAACCTTAAACCAAAGCCTTCCTATTCCAATTGCAATTGCAGTATCTGTAACACCAAGTCCTGTTGCATATGCACCAAATGCACCGTAAGTAGTGATATGTGAATCAGGTCCAACTATTACCTGGCCTGGTTTCACGTGTCCTTTCTCAGGCATGATTTGGTGACAGATTCCAGCTCTTCCTATTTCATAATAGCTTTTGATCTTATGTTTTTTTGCAAATTCTTTTGTAAGTTTAAGGTTCTCCGCAGACTTCACTGTTGGGGCAGGAACAAAATGATCTAGAATTATTACAACCTTAACCCACGAGGGGAGTCTTTCTACTCCCAATTCATGTAGAGGATTCTGAATACCTGGAGTTCCAATATCATGAAGCATAACAACATCGATTCGTGTTTCAATAATATCTCCGGGTTTACATGTTTTCTTTCCTGATGAACTGGATAAAATCTTCTCAGTTACCGTCATTCCCATTATTCGATTCTCCTAATCAATTCTTAAATAGGTCAGGCATTAAATCTCTATGTTCCCAAGCCAATGCCCTAAAATGTTCAAGATCATTATCTCTCTCTTTCATCTCAATTGCTGAAACAGGACAGACCTGACTACAAAGGCTGCATCCAGCACATTTCTCATTTATTGTCTTTACCTTTTTAGGAAGTACATCTATTGCATCATATACACAGACTTCAACACATCTACGGCAACCGATGCATCTATTTAAGTCTACATTTGCATAAAGCGGTTTGAGTTCTTCTATCATCTGTTTTGGAGATAATATATACTTCAAGGCTCTGCCTCTAATGTCATCAATATTTCTATAGCCTCTTCTTTCCATAAATCTCTCAACACCCTCAAGAAGTACCTTAACGTGTTTTAACCCATGAACCATAATGGATGAACATACCTCAACACCTGAAGCGCCTGCCATCAGATACTCAATAATATCTTCGTAACTCTGTACTCCCCTCCCTCCTAATACTGGCATATTAAGGGATTGGCAGATTTCTGATACCCATTTCATTGTAAATGCCTTAAGATGCGATGATGTACCAGCACATGGACCATAATTTACAGGTCTACCTGTTTCTATATCAATCCTTAAAAGTCTATCATTAGCAAACAGGGATACACCATCTGCTCCTGCCTCTTTAAATATCTTTGCTATCTCAACAAAGTTTGTTCCATCAGGAGAAAGTTTAGGGAAAAGTGGTATATCCACTGTCTCCTTAAGCTTTCTAATAACCTCTGCCCCACGCTCTGGGTGTCTGGTAAAATAGATTCCAAGAAAAGAATTGGCCTCATCCTTTTCAAGGCCTTCTGGTATAAACGGGCAGCAGAAGTTTAACTCCATGGCATCAACCCCGGCCTTTGCAAACATTTCTACCACCTTCTGCCATTCTGAAATCCCTCTTCCTGCAAAACTTCCGATTAAAATAGTCCCTTGCTCATGGACATATCCTTTTACCTGTTTAATAATCTCTACAAATACATCAGGCGGGAAGATAGAATTATGTTCCCTGTGCATCCACATATAATCCCTTGGCACATAGAATGGTTCATCAGGTCTTTTCATAAAATCCTTTAGCCTGTAAAGAGGCCTTGGGTATCTCTGTAGATAATAAGAATAGGTTGTTGTCTTAGTAACAATACCACCAAATCCTGCATCTACACATTTTTTAATATGATTAGCTGTGCCACTCAATGGACCTGCTGCAAGAATAATTGGATTCTTTAAACTTAATTTCCCAATTTTTGTTTTAAGGTCTACCATTTTTTTCTCCTTATCGATTCTCTTTTGTCTGTAACTTGTGATAACCCATCTGTTTCCGAGCCTCTTTAAGTGATACCCCTTTGTCAATCAGCTCGAGTATCTTCCTTTCTACTTCATCAATCTCTATTGCTATATTTAATACCTCTTCAGCCCTTTCAAATGGAACAATGACCACACCTGTATCATCTGCTACAACAATATCTCCTGGTTTAACTAAGATATTTGAAATAGAGACTGGAACATTAATCGCATCCACTTCAACCCTATCCTTGCCAGTAACCATAAATCGCCCTCGGGTAAATATGGGATACCTCAGCTCTAATATTTTTGGAAGATCTCGACATACACCATCAATGACTGTCCCTGAAATACCTCGTTTAATTGCATAAACCGTCATGATGTCTCCCCAGACAGTTCCATATGTCCTGCCACCATTATCAAGAACAACAACATGCCCTGGATCAACATCATCGAGAAAGTCTCCTACTGTCCCTTTCTCAATGCCACATGGTCTGTAGCGGACTGTAAATGCTCTACCAACAGCCTTTGTTCCAGAGACCTGTGGTAAGATTCCTTGACAGCCACCTGTTATGCCCAGACGATCAAGTGCATCTGATATCGATGTTGTATCAAGTCTTTTAAATCTCTCAACCAAATCATCTGATCTTAATGCCATACACTTACTCCTTTTTTATCTTTTATTTTCATTTCTTTAGCATTGTCTCATAAGAATATCTCTGATCAACCTCTAATATAGAAACCCCCTTTCTCAGTTCCTCGATCATTGCCTCTTCCTTTTTAAGAATATCCTCTGCAGTTTCTAAAACTTCGTCTATCTTTTCTTCAGGTATAATTACCACTCCATTAATGTCAGCCATAACAATATCCCCAGGTCTTACTTGAATATCACCGATACGTATCATTTCATTAAATGACTCTTCCATTACCCTACCCCTTGCTGTAAGCGGGACAACGCCTTTGGCATAAATCGGGAATCCAAATTCCCTGCAGGCATCAACGTCTCTTACTGCTCCATCCACTACTACACCTGAAACCCCCTTCATCTTTGCAGCCATGGATAAGATCTCACCCCAGCAGTTATTATTTATATCCCCTCGGTTATCAATTATAATCACATCTCCTGGGCTTGCTGCATCAATTGCCCGAACACCTATATGATACTTTGATTTGGTCATTCCAGCAGCGGTTATCTTAATGGTTACTGCCCTTCCAACGATCTTTGGACAATCAAACATTGGTCTTATACCAATTACAGCCCCTTTTATCCCAACCTTATCTAAGGCATCTGAAAGATTTGTTGTAGCTAATCTTTTGAATCTTTCTCTATATTTTTCATCAAACTCTTTTGAATTCATCCTCCACCTCCAAAAGCCTTTAACTACTCTTCTTCAGTTAATCCTCTTGCCTTTAAAATCTCATCAAATCCATATATCTTCAGGGTTGACTCTCCAGCCTTAAGTCTTTCCTTAATCAACCTTTCCTTTTCTTCACGTTCAAGTGATTTTTTTAAAACCTCTTCTGCCTCTTCACTCTTTACAATAACTATCCCATCACGGTCTCCAAGAACAAGATCACCTGGATGGATTGTAACATTATCGATGTTTATTGGATGATTAATCAATCCTAATGATATCTTCTCTGTGCCCTTTATACTTAGGCCACATGAGAATATAGGAAACCCAAGCTCGCTAATCTCCTCCGAATCTCTAACCATTCCATTAAATACAAATCCCTCTATTCCACGAACATGTGCAGCCACTGCCATGATCTCTCCCCATGCACCAGCCTCTAAATATCCATCGGCATCTGCAATAATTACATCACCTTTCTGTGCCACATAGATTGCCTTATGAAGGATGAGATTATCACAGGGTCGAACTTTAACTGTTATTGCAGGACCACAAACTTTCATCCAAGGAGAGATCGGTTTAATTCTGTGTGAAAGGGCCCCTTTTCCTCCCGAGGCTTCATTTACAGTTGCAGAAGAAAGTCTTCTGTACTGTTTTACTAATTCATCTGAAACTCTTTGTATACGATGAATGACATGAGGCATAATCAATTCTCCTTTAAAATGATACACCAAATCTTTTTGCCATCTCTTGATATTTGGGTTCATCAAGCATCAGTAAACGGCCATCTTTTAAAATCGGATCTCCATCCAATGTTATAGTTGGACGTATTACAAGATTATCTATATGAACCCCTGGTTTCACTGTCCTGAAATCATCTACGCTGTTTCCAAAAGCAATATGAACTGTTCCTGCCCTTCTATGAGCCTGAAGATGTGTTGTCCCTTCTAAATTCAAAGGGGCATGAGGATTCATCCCTATCATAATCTCTCCGATATGCAAAACATCTTGGCCGTAGCGATTTATTAAATCCTTTAAATATTCTTCCTGCTCATGAGCACCTTCAAATCTTACAATCATCCCTTTTTCCACTTCAACCTTAAATGGTTTAGCTAAAAGACCTGCAAAGCCTTCCATAGCATCCATATAGGCCACACCTTCTGTCGTCCATCTTGGCCAATATCCTACTGTCCCAAAACCTCCTTCCCAAAATGCGATCCTTCCACGCCGTGGTTTTTCTGGATTTAATCTGGTCCCTAAAGGTGCACCTGCACCTTCAAAACCAATCACATCTTCAGGATCAATCTTCGCCCTTAGGTCCGTGCCTTTTGAATCAGTTATATGAATCTCTTTGGCAGACATCCATTTCTTTGACATCTCAGTACACATCTCAAAAATGATCTCTGGTGGAAATTTCGCTCCTTTTGATGCCATGGCATCAGGCCTTGGTCCGATTCCCATATACCTTGCACCTCTCTTCTGTGCCTCAAAAGTCGCAGCAGTATGTCCGATTAGCTTTGAGCAACAGGCAAGGATTAAATCCGCCTCTTTCATAGCAGATGAAACAAGTGCTGGAGGTTCAACATGTTCCCTTTCAGGCGATGGTATGATAGTGATTACAACTTCTCCTCCAGCCAGTGTTGCAACAGTTCCCAGGGCCTCGATTAATTGATTATCAACTTTTGAATCCGTAATTATCAAAACCTTCTCTCCTGGCTTTAGATTTCCCCATTTAACAACACAATTATAAGCTCCCTGAATCATCTCTCTCACCCATAAACTTTCTGACATAATAGTTTAACTCCTTTCAATATTTTTATTTCTTCCCTTAATAAATCTTTCCCATGGTAGAAGTCCATAGATAAGCATTATTATAATTATTGTAAGGAGGATTGCTGAGATTGGTTTACTTATGAAAATTCTATGAGATCCATCGGATAGTATAAGGGCGCGGGTATAGTTTGTTTCTGCCATAGGTCCAAGAATCATCCCGAGGACAAGACATGCTATAGAATAATTATGTTTATACATTATATAGCCAGCGATTCCAAATACGGTCATTACAATGACATCTGCAAAAAGTCCACGATTTGAAAATGCTCCCACATAACAGAGCGCTATAATTGCAGGGACAAGAATTGAATTTCTCACTAATGTCACTTTTGAAAAAAAGTTTGCACCAAGGACCCCAAAAATAAAGAACAGAAACTGTGAAAAAAACATTCCCCATATAAGGGCTGAGGCAGCTGAGCCTCCGCTCTGGAAAAAATCGTAGCCTGGTTTAAGATCATGCATCATCAGTGCAGCTAAGAATATAGCCGCAGTTGACCCCCCTGGAATCCCAAAGGCAAAAGCAGGGATAAGCTCTCCTGAAACACAGGCATTGTTAGCCGCTTCTGGAGCAATTACACCTAAATATTGACCCTTTCCAAAAGGTGGATCAATATTTTTATTTATCCGAGACTCTACCAAATAAGCCATAAAATTGGCAACGTTGATACCAACTCCTGGTATGATTCCTATTGCTGTTCCTAAAATGGCATTCCGCAGAACATTTAACGGTCTTTTAATGGTCTCCCTCACTCCTTCCCAGACGCCTGATGTAACCTTTCCAATCTTAGAAATAGCTCCACCCTGTTCTGCGAGGCTAAAGGCCTGAGAAAGTGCAAAAAGCCCTATGCTTGCTGGAACGAATGGTATACCTCCTTCGAGATAGGAAGAACCAAATGTGCATCGATTTTCACCTCCTACAACGCTTATTCCAATATTGGATATTAGAATGCCAATACAACCCATGAGGAGTCCTCTTAAAGTATCACCTTTCGATGTTACGGCAACCATCGAAAGACCAAACATTGCTAACATAAAGTACTCAGCAGGCCCGATTTTAAGTGCAAATTTTGCCAATATTGGTGTTAATAAGGCAAGACATAAAACTCCAAATAATCCTCCAAACAGAGAAGATGTTGCTGATAGTCCAAGGCTAACCCCTGCCTTACCCTGCCTTGAAAGCGGATATCCATCAAAAGTTGTTGTAATACTACCAGTAGTCCCAGGGATACCTAACAAGCAGGCAGTAATCGACCCGCCGTATACACAACATGAATAAAGAGATCCAAGAAAGATAAGGGCCAGGTGTGCTGGAAGCCAAAATGTAAAAGGAAGCATGAGTGCTGTTCCAAAAACAGGTCCCAATCCAGGAAGTATACCTATAATCAGACCAATTAGGCCTCCAATTACGAGAAAGAAGATCCCTTTTAATGATATCGTTAAAATTAAGCCTTCGAAAAACATAAATAAGTTTTAAGTTTCAAATTATCAGTTTATAAACCCCTAATTTAAATTTTTTACTAAAAAATGATTCCTCGAGGTAGATTAACCTTGAGAATGCTGTAGAAAAGAAAATAAAGGACAAAAGAAGTTATGATTGAATAAATTAAGCCCACTGATATCCGACGATAGTTAGCAAACCAGAGAAATGCAAGGATAATTACTATTGTCCCAATAATAAAGCCTATTAACTCTGTTAAAATCAAATAGATGATTGAAAGGGCTATTGCGGTAAAAAGGCTCATAGCCCCTTCGGGTTTTGTAAGTTTAACAGAT
>JBBIOI010000053.1:0-22266 GCA_037443425.1 Deltaproteobacteria bacterium | reverse complement strand
GAATTTCTGTGTGAGACCCTGAAAAAGTCTTTGATAGACTGGGGAGGTAGGGTTCAAAAATAGCTTTTTCACTCTACCTCCCCAATATGAAAAGATTTTTAAATAGTTTCTCAGAGGTATCAATGTGAGACCTCTGAAACAAATCTATGTCATTAGAAAGCGAAAATCTAAGATAACGTGCAAGATAGGGTTATTGAAATGGAAAAAGATTAAATTTATTGACTTAAATCAATGAAAAATATCTTAGAAATCGATATATTTAAAATATAAAGGCTGTTCACAATAAATCAGTCTGCAAACAAAAAATTAGGAGGTAAATAGTGATGAGAAGGAAGATTGTAAAGATTGATGAGGAAAAATGTACGGGTTGTGGGCTTTGCATACCTAACTGCGCTGAAGGTGCTTTACGAATTATTGATGGTAAGGCAAGGCTTATAAGTGATAAATTCTGCGATGGACTTGGGGCATGTCTTGGCCACTGCCCTGAAGATGCGATTACTATCATAGAAAGAGAGGCTGAAGAATTTGATGAAAAGGCCATAGAACATCACCTTCAAAATGAAAGAAAAGCTGAAATGAAAATGTCATATCCTGGGTGTCCCTCATCCAGACCAATTGAATTTAGTACCTCAAAAATAGATGATAATAGGAATATTACCCAAAAATCGTCTTCAACGCTTTCTAACTGGCCAGTTCAATTAAAACTCGTTCCTATCCAGGTTCCATATTTCCAGAATAAGGACTTATTGATCTGTGCAGATTGTGTAGCTTTTGCTTATCCCGATTTTCATAAGGACTTTCTCAATGGAAGGAAACTCGTTATTGGTTGCCCAAAGCTCGATGATAATCAGTTCTATAAGGAGAAACTGACTGAAATATTGAAACAAAATCCAATTAAAAATATATTAGTCACTTATATGGAAGTACCATGCTGTTTTGGAATAGTTATGGCTGTTGAAAATGCTATAGCGGCTTCAGCAAAAGAAATCAATCTTAAAAAGGTTAAGATCGGAGTAAATGGAGAGATAAAATTGGAAGAGGAAAAATTGGTTAAAAACTCAGCCCTAATAACAAATTGACGTTGAAGGTACTTCTCTCATATACATAGATTTTTAAGAAAACAGAGATAGTGCTGGATCAAATAGTAATCCTCAAGAACATTTGGAGAAGGAGATCTTTTTTCTAACTCCAATTGTATGAGGCGATTGATACATAAAATTGTATTTTCTGTTATATTTAAGACCACCCCTTTAAAACGTCTAAAAGGGTCAAGGCATGGTTCTTCCTCCTTTTTAACTGATTTTATTATCTTTAAATATGTTCCATCTTCCATCAAATGGCCCTCCTTTTTTATTATCCCTTAATAGGCATAAATCTTTCCATAAGGTCGTAGATGGAGAGGTAAAAGTTTAATAAATTTATCCCTCAATACCTCTTCGAGGGGCAAAGAAAACTCTTCACAATACTCTTTAAGGTAGATTCTCAACCGTTCTTCATCAGTCTTATCAATAGGTAGGATAGATACTTCTTTTCCTATCTGGAATGGGTCTATATCGCCTCTGACATATATCACACCACCATGCATTCCAGTCCCGATATAATTTCCTGCCAAGGGTCTGCCATTCCTATCCAGTCCTAAAAGGATTATCACGCCTCCGGCCTGATATTCACCAAGGAAATCCTGAGCGGTATTACCAATAATGATTAAGGGGACCTGTTTTTTAAATGCCTTCATATGAATACCAACTCGATATCCTACATTACCACGGATGAAGAGTTTCCCTCCTCTCATCCCGTAACCAAGTACATCGCCTGCATCTCCATGAATGACGATCTTTCCACTATTCATTGTATTTGCGATTGCATCCTGTGCGTTTGATAAAGCGATAATCGTAGGACCATCCATGAAGGCACCAAGGTCATTTCCTGAAACCCCATCAATCCAAATCTTTATATTCCCTCTAATCCCATCTCCAATATATCTTTGTCCATTTACATTACGTAAAAATATATCTTTTGCCCCTTTTAAAATTGCCTCATGAATCTTTTCATTGAGTTCTTTATAATGTAGATTTTTTGAATCTATTTCAAACCTTCTCATCTGATACCTAAAATCCTCTCCTTTCTTATCTCTTTTGGCAATGAAATAAGACCAAATGAATCCTCAAGTAATTCCCTTCTAAATTTCCTTATCCTTATACCATCCTTCAATAGACCTGTTATAATACCTGCACGATCAATATTACCCATAAACAGTGCCCCTACGATAGAATCTTCTTTTATAATGATCTTTCGATATGAATTTGAATTTTTATCAATCTTTTTAATAATTTCATATCCATCCTCAGGAGGAGGATTAACTACACCGACCGAGATGGTTGGAATATTTGCTATCTCTATTGAATTCATCATAAAACCACCTCTATAGATGTATCCTTCATCACCAATAATCTGTCTACCCGCAACCTTACCCTGATGATAGGCGTTGGGCCATATTGGAATGGTTCTATATCTACATAAGATTTTGTCAAATGCTTCTGTAACATCACCGGCTGCATATACATCTTTTATATTAGTCTCCATTCTTTCGTTCACAATAATACCTTTTTCAACATGAAGGCCACTCTCCTTAAAGGGCTCGATATTCGGTGTAACACCAATAGCTACGACGACCATATCTGTCTCAACTTTCCTACCATCTGCAAGCCTCACAGAATTTACATGGGAATTACCTATTATTTCTTCCACCGTGTTGGAAGTAATCACTTTCACTCCTTCTTTTTGTAAAGCCTTTTCAAGAATCGATGATGCTGTTTCATCCAGTGTCAGGCTCAGGATATGTCTTGCGAGTTCAACTATAGTAACCTCCTTGTTTCTCTTCTTTAATGCCTCGGCTGCTTTAATCCCTATAAGTCCACCTCCTATTACCAGAGCCCTTTTAACATTTTTAAGATAAGATGAGATCGCCTTTGCATCATCAAGTTTTGTAAAACGAAAAACACCCTCTTTATCAATTCCCTTTATTTCGGGCACAAATGGAGTCCCTCCTGAAGCAATAATAAGCTTATCAAAATATATCTCTTTCTCATCTTCTAAAAGAACCTTTTTCTCTTCAAATAAAACCTTTTTGACCCTCTTTCCCAGAATATGTTTAACCTTATTCTTTTCATAAAAATTTAATGGACGATAGAATATCTGCGAGGGTTTAATCTCATCGGATAGAAGGTAGGAAATAAGAGGCCTTGAATAGATATGATACGGCTCATCAGAGATTATAATAATCTCATGAGTTTGATTTTTTTCTCTTATGGCCTCTATTGCTCCTGAGGCAGCAGCTGAATTACCAATAATAACAATCTTCATCTTAAATTAAACCTCTCTCAAAGATAATGCCTGATTTGGACACCGTTCAACGCATATAGGGGTCTTTCTTCCAATGCATAGGTCACATTTGGATGAAATCTTTCTATCATTTAATTCCCTCTGAATGGCACCCAATGGGCACACCATGATACACATCCAGCAACCAACACATTTTTCTCTTTCATGGAGAATTGCCCCAGTTTTCTCATCTCGATAAATGGCCCCGCTCATACAGGCCTCAAGACAATATGGTTCGTCACAGTGCCGACACTGAAGACCGAATGAGATAGGCCCTTTCTCTTCGACGATGATCCTCGAAACTCCCCTATGCTTCTCTTTCTTAAAGACCTTTAGGATATCTTTTGACTTTGAGTGTTCAACGATACAATAGATTTCACAAAGCCGGCATCCTATACATACTTCCTCTTTAACAAATATCCTCTTCATATTATTGACCTTTTCAACTTTATGTTATCCTCATTTTTTAATTCAGTATTGATAAGTTGATATTAGCCATCTATGCTGCTATAATTCCCTATCTCCCTGCTGGCAAAACCCCAAGAATATCAAGCTCTGTATCTGTAAGCCCAATCCCTCTTAATGCCAGCCTGTTACCCCTGAGAGATTCAATGGCATTTATCCCCATACCCCCAAGCATTTCCTTAATCTCATGACTCCATGCATTTATAAGATTTACCAACCTTTCGGTCGCAATGTCAGGGTTTAGTCTTTTTGAAAGATAAGGATCCTGTGTAGCAATCCCCCAATTACACTTTCCAGTGTAACATTTCTGGCACATATGACATCCCATGGCTATAAGGGCTGCTGTACCAATATAGACAGCATCAGCCCCGAGTGCAATAGCCTTGAATATATCTGCACTGTTCCTAAATCCTCCAGCTACTACAATGGAAGCCTGATGTCGGATCCCCTCTTCTCTTAATCGTTGATCTACAGCTGCAAGGGCAAATTCTATGGGAATGCCCACATTATCTCGTATAACAGTTGGGGCCGCACCTGTTCCCCCTCGAAAACCATCTATTGCAACTATATCAGCCCCTGCCCTTACAATGCCTGAGGCAATAGCTGCAGAGTTATGGACTGCAGCAATCTTAACAGAGATCGGTTTTGTATAGCGAGTTGCCTCCTTTAAAGCAAAGATAAGCATCCTTAAATCTTCTATAGAATAGATATCATGCTGAGGGGCAGGGGAAAGGGCATCTGTGCCCTTAGGAATCATCCTCGTCTTCGAGATGTCCTCTGAAACTTTTTCCCCGGGAAGATGGCCACCGATACCAGGCTTTGCTCCCTGCCCAATCTTGATTTCAATAGCTGCTGCTGTATCAAGGTACTCTTTATGGACCCCAAATCGACCTGAGGCAACCTGGACAATAGTATTTTTGCCATATTTATATAAATTTGGATGTAATCCACCCTCGCCTGTGTTGTAATAAATTCCCAAAATCTCTGCTGCTCTTGCAAGGGCTTCACATGCGTTATAACTGATAGCTCCATAGGACATAGCTGAAAAAAGAATAGGGGTCTCTAATTTCAATTGAGGTGGTAACTTCCCTTTTACTTGAGGAACCTCTCCATTCAGATCCAGCTCGAGTCTTTCAGGTTTTTTCCCAAGGTAAGTCCTTAGCTCCATAGGTTCTCTTAGTGGATCAATGGATGGATTAGTAACCTGACTGGCATTAAGAAGTAGGTGGTCCCAGTAGATTGGATATGGTCTATCATTACCCATACCTGTAAGTAGGACACCACCTGTTTCTGATTGTTTGTATATATTACGAATCGCCAAATCTGACCAATTAGCATGTGTTTTGAATTCAAGCCTGTTTTTTCTCACTGTAAGTGCATTGGTCGGACAGAGTGTTACACAACGATGACATCCTACACAGGATTCTTCCCGAGAGGTTATCTCATCATCCTCTGGGTCATATGAATGCACATCGAATGCACATTGCCTAACACAGACTCGACACTGTATGCACCGATTGGGATTTCTCTCTATCTGAAATTCTGGTTCTATATAGCTCAAATTCACCCTTTTCTTCCTCCTTTATCCACCCCATAACAGGCTCCCCAGCCTTTGGAGCCCAGACCTTTTCTGGAGATGGACATATCTCTCTTATCCCTGACTCTTCACTCGAAATATAAAGGACATTATCCTTACGGGCAGCAACAAGAGGTCTAAGTTTTAATCTATCATTAAGCCCAATCAATCCTTTATTATGGGCAAGTAAAATTGCAAATGGTCCATTTACAAGTGCACTTCCATAAACTATCCTTATGGCCTTTTGAAGCTCCATTTTCTCATTTTTATAATCGATCTCTCTCCATGTAGGTGGAGCAAGTGCCATACAGGCTATCTCAACCGGAAGGCGATGTCTCCTTAAAAGAAGGTCAAAAAGATATGTCATAACCTCTGTATCAGTCATCAACGTGCATTTATAACCGAACATTTCAAGATATCTCTTATTTATCCCGTATGAAGATATCTCACCATTATGGACAACTGAAAAATCGAGAAGGGTAAAGGGGTGGGCTCCACCCCACCAGCCCGGAGTATTTGTAGGGAAACGGCCATGAGCAATCCATATATAACCTTCATACTCTTCAAGCCGATAGAATCGTCCAACCGCATCAGGAAACCCAACCGCTTTAAATGCACCCATATTTTTACCACTTGAAAATACATATGCCCCTTTAATGTTTGAGTTAATTCTCATTACTGTCTGGATAATATAGTCCTCTTCAGAAATCTCCAGATCGTAGAGCCTTCCTTCATCAACTTTTGCAAAATACCTCATAAGTATGGGTGGATTATAAATCCCTTTTGTCTTTCGAGTGGGAATCTTCTCTTGCAACTCTATAATGAGGGCTTCATTTAAAACCTTTTCTCCCTCCTCTTTTGCCTGTTGATCATCATACATCAAATGAAATGCATAAAAATCCTTCATTTCAGGATATATTCCATATCCAGCAAATCCACCTCCAAGCCCATTTGAACGTTCATTCATCAAGGCTATTGATCTTATAATTGTCTCTCCACTTACTCTATTTCCATCCTCACATATAAAACCTGAGATTGAGCAACCTGAGATATCCTTTTCAAGCCATCTTCTCTGTCTATCCATTTTTTTTCTCCTTAAAGTATTGGTAGATATTTCTCCAATTCGTATTGAGAGACGTGTGTCCTATATTGGTCCCACTCAATCTTTTTGTTCTGAATAAATTTTTGAAATATATGATCGCCGAGTGTTTCTCTAACCAATTCACTCTTCTCGGTCTCTTGAATGGCTTCATAAAGACTACCTGGAAGAGATTCAATCCCATGCCTTTTCCTTTCCTCTTCAGACATCTCAAAGATATCCTCCTCAACAGGCGGTGGAAGTTCATAGCCTTCTTCAATTCCTTTAAGCCCAGCTGCAAGCATTACAGCAAAGGCTAAATAAGGATTGCAAGCTGGATCAGGGGAACGAAATTCGATCCTTGTTGCCTTTTCTTTACCAGGTTTATACATAGGGACCCTAACAAGTGCAGAACGATTTCTTCTTGCCCACGAGATATAAACAGGGGCTTCATAACCCGGAACAAGCCTTTTATATGAATTTACCCATTGAGAGGTTATAGATGTAATCTCTCTCGAATGCTTTAGTAAACCCGCTATATAAGATTTTGCAGTCTTTGATAAATGATATTCATCCTCCGGATCAAAAAATGCATTCTTATCCCCTTTGAATAATGATTGATGCGTATGCATTCCACTCCCATTTTGACCAAAGATGGGTTTTGGCATGAAAGTAGCATACACTCCGTGTTTTAAAGCAATCTCTTTTACCACGAGTCTATAGGTCATTGCATTATCTGCCATGGTCAATGCATCTGTATATCGAAGATCAATCTCGTGCTGGCTTGGAGCCACTTCATGATGACTGTATTCAACTGAGATACCCATAGCCTCGAGTGTCAATATAGTCTCTCGTCTTAGTTCAGTTGCTACATCAAGGGGTGTAAGATCAAAGTATCCACCACGGTCAAGAATCTGGGGGCAACCATCACTGTTTTTAAAATAAAAGTACTCAAGCTCAGGACCGACATAAAAGGTGAAGCCTTTCTCTTTTGCCTTATTAAGCATCCTTCTTAGTACCCACCTTGGATCACCTTTATAAGGTGTCCCATCGGGTTCATATATATCTGCAAACATCCTTGCAACAGCATTTTCCTTTGGTCTCCAGGGAAGTATCCTAAAAGTCTTTGGATCAGGTTTTGCTATCATATCACTCTCATCTATTCGGGCATACCCCTGGATGGAAGAGCCATCAAACCCCATACCCTCTTCAAGCGCCCCCTCAAGCTCATCGATGGTGATTGCAAAACCTTTCAAAAAACCGAGGATATCTGTGAACCATAGTCTGATAAATTTTACATTATTCTCTCTTGCCATTCTTAAAACGTTTTCTTTTTCTTGATCCATGAACAACTCCTTTCTTCTTATCTTTTCAATTAAAAAGGCGTCCCTTATTAATCGATAATAAAGAGACGCCTTTGTCTTTTGATACAACGCTGTATCTTATATTAAAAAGAAAAGCAAATATTATGCCATTAACAAAATATAAGACGGATTCTAATAAATGTTAACTTATTGATATAAATAAAGATTTTTTCTCTAAAAATTTTTGATTTTTGAGTATTGTCTTAAAAACTTATTTATCTGACGAAATTTAGGCAGGATGTTTAAATTAAATTCACAGACCTTATTCATCAGAAATCAATATGTCCTTCTTTATACGGTACTTATCTATTTTCCCACGAAGTGTATTTCTGTTTATACCCAGTATCTTTGCTGCCTGAACCTGATTGCCGTTTGTCTTTTGAAGGGCCCTAAGTATCAATTCTTTTTCAATGATTGAGAAGATATCGGTCCCTTTTTGAGAAGAATAGATATCAAGGAATTCTTCAAAGATTGAATCAATGAGTTCCTCAAATGTCCTCTTCTCCGGTTTTCTTTCAAAATCTCTCTTTTCTTCTTTTTCAAAAAGGATTTGGTCTTCGAGGATCCACTGTCCCTGACAGAGAACCATTGCCCTTTTTATTACATTCTCAAGTTGTCTAACATTTCCAGGCCAGTTATAAGCATTGATTTTGTTCATAGCCTCAGGGGTTATACCCAATATATCTTTTTTCAGTTCTCTTTTAAATCTACTTAAAAAATATGAAACAAGCTCAGGGATATCCTCTTTCCTCTCTCTTAGCGGTGGAATTCTGATTGAGACTACATTTAATCTATAATAGAGATCTTCACGAAAAAGGCCTTTGGAGATAGCCTCTTCCAGGTTTTTGTTCGTTGCAGCAATAAACCGAACATCCGTTTTGATTGTTTCCCTTCCTCCCAATCTTTCAAAACTCTTATCCTGAATGACCCGTAAAACCTTCGCTTGAGTGGAAAGGGACATATCCCCTATTTCATCAAGAAATATAGTTCCACCACTGCACTGCTCAAGCTTTCCAATCCTTCGTGATATTGCACCAGTAAAAGCCCCTTTTTCATGACCAAAAAGTTCACTTTCAAGGAGTGTATCAGGGATGGCTGCACAATTTACGGGTAAAAAAGGCCTGTTTGCCCTTAGGCTATGATGATAGATAGCCCTTGCAAAAAGCTCCTTTCCAGTTCCACTCTCTCCTCTTAGTAAAACAGTCACATCGCTCGGTGCGACCTGACCTATTACCTTATATATTTCTTGCATCTTTGGTGATGAGCCAACAATCCTTTCAGTTGTCTCCTCTTCGTTTTCTGCCAATTTAAAAGGAACCCTCTCCTTCATCATCTTTCTTATTTCAATCGCCTTTTCAATCAGTTCTTTTAGCCTCTGTATTGTGAAGGGTTTAAGGATGTAATCGAAAGCACCATATTTCATAGCCTCGATAGCAGTTTCAGTTGTTCCATACGCTGTCATCAGGATAACTAAAGACTTTTGATCTATCTCTTTGATCTCTCTCAGGACTTCAATCCCGCTTCTTTCGGGCATCTTTATATCCATAATGATGATGTCAATAGGATTTTGAGAAAAAATCCTTAGCCCTTCTTCTCCATTAGAGGCTGTAAGGACATCATAATCTCTTTCAAATATCCTCCTTAGAGAATATCTAATCGACTTATCGTCATCGATAATCAGAATGGTGTATCTATGTTCATTAATCATATTTATTTCTGACCTTAAAACTTTCATTGCCTGTGGAAAGCCAAATCGTAAAAAGGGTCCCTTTCCCTAAGTTACTATCTACCTCAATCCTACCTTGATGCTGATCTATGATTCTATGTACTATCGAAAGGCCTAAACCTATCCCATTGTCTTTTGTTGTGTAAAAAGGATCGAATATTCTTCCTATATACTCCTTTGGAATGCCAATCCCAGAATCTTGGATTTGGATCTTAATAAAACGACCTTCTTCAGATAGTTGGCCTCCTAATTTTAACTCGCCTCCATCGGGCATAGCCTGTATAGCATTCAAAATAAGATTAAGAAAGACCTGTCTAATCTGCTCTTTATCAATTATAATGGGAGGTAATTTTGAAAATTCTCTCTTAACTGTGATTTTCTGTTTTTCAATCTGAAGCTTTAGTAATTGTAAAACTTCTTCCAGAATTGGAATAATCTCCATCCTTTCAAGTATTGGCTGAGAAGGTTTAGCGAATCTAAGGAATTGATTAATAATCTCATCAATCCTTTCAATCTCTCCTTCTATGACATTTAGATCTTCAATATAAGTTTCGTTTTTCGGTAATTTTTCTATTAGAGATTGGATGAGTAGATTTATACTTGTCAGTGGATTACGGATTTCATGGGCAAATCCTGCTGCTAATTGGCCCAAGGCAGCCAATTTCTCAGCCCTAAAAAGCTCCATCTCGGTCTTTCTCAACTCATTTTGTGCCTCTTTTATCCTATCCTCCATTTTTAGACTTAATTCTTTTAGTTCTTTGTATCTGAATGCATGATGAATAGCAAGACTTGCCTGTTGGGAAAGGGCAATTACAGACTCAAAAGCCTCTTTTGAAATCTTTTTGTGAGGTTTTACATTATCTGCAGATATTGCTCCAAGAACCTTCTCTTTTGTCATAACGGGGACCACGATTAGAGATTTTAAATTAAATTTTTCTTTTAAAGTCTTATTAACCCGTGTATCTTTCGCTACATCTCGCACAATGAGGGGTCTTTTCTCAATGACAGATCTTGCCAGTATACTATCATCGACATCGAGGGGTAGAGTTATCCCTTTAATCTCGTCTTCATCCACCCCAACTGCCATCTTACATTCAAGGCAGTTTCTTTTTTCATTTATTAAATAGAGTCTTGCCCGATCAAAACCAATATTCTTTGTAACCCCTTTTAGGACTGCTCTAAGGATCTCATCAATATCAAGGGTTTCCATTAAACCGGATTTTTCGATGCAGATAGCAGCTTGACTGGCAATGGTTGATAGTAATTCTTCTTCAATTTTTGAAAAAGAGTGAGGTGAGGAAGTGTAACAGTTGATTACTCCAACCACCCTATCTTTAATACACATAGGTACACTCAGCATTGAAACAAGCCCCTCCTTTTTCGCCAATTCCTTCTCTTTATATAAAGGGTCTTCTAAAACATTTAAGATGACCATCGGTCTTTTGCTTAGTGCTACATGACCTACTACCCCTTCTCCAAGATCAAGACTCCTCTCTTTAAGGTATTCAGGGCTTATACTCTGGGTTGCCTTCAGTTTTAACTTTCTTTCTCGGTCATCCAGAATCCATAAAGAACATATCTTTGAATTCATAACATTGGCTGTAACTGTTACAATCAGTCTTAGTATGTCTTCAAGGTAAAGGCCTGAAGCTATGGCCTTGCTGATTTCAAGTAAGGCATTTATCTGCTTAAAATCAACTTCAGGTTTAATATTTTTTGATACTATTTTGGGCACTTTATTCTCCTTTTAAACAAAAAGGACGTCAATTCCTTCTTGACGTCCCCGTCAGAAATACTTCTTCGTATTCAAATTAATAATTACATAAAATTTGTAGATGGTCAATAGAGGTATATTGACTATATTGATTGCCACACACCCTCTGGATACTCGCAATGACTGTTAAAAAAATGTTTTAAACCCTAACTCACCAGTCCTTTAAGGTCAAACTTCTATCGATTTTGCAATGGAGTCAAACAAGCCATTAAACTTTTAATCATATGTTCAAGCTTATATTGACCTGTAATCTTTTCACCCCATTCATCCTGTATGTAGAAGATATCAAGAATACGATTCCTAATGGTTGAAATCTTTGCAAATTGGATATTACATCCATGGTCAGTTAATGTTTGAGTTAGCTCATAAAGTATACCTGACCGATCCTCTCCAGTTATTTCTATTATTGTATAAAAATCAGATTCTTCATTATTAATCTTAATCTCTGGTTTTGCTATCGGAGAAACTTTAGGTTTAATATCTTTTAAGGATCTACTCTGAATAATAAGATTCTTTAAATGAATCCTGTCATTTATGATTTCCCCTAAATCTCTTTTGAACTTATTAAGTCTTCTTTCTATATCTTTTGTCCTGTCTTCAATAAAAAATGTATCAAGGGCTATCCCATTTTCCCATGTATGAATCTGAGCTTCAAGGATATTTAAATGATTTAATGAAAATGCACCTGCAATTTTGGAAAAAAGTCCATAACGGTCTTTCGTACATACTGTTACTATAGCCTGACTATCATTATTGATTTCATTTTCTATGACCACAGGCTCCTCCTTTAAATAACATGCCATTTGAATATGTTTAATAATTTTCTGCAAAGGATAACATGATAAATATCTATCTGGAAGATACTCACAAAATTCAGAAAAAACAGAGGCGGGTAAAAATTCTTTTAACTCCGCCAGTATCCTCTCCCTTTTAAAAAATGGTAAGATATAACCTTTCTCTAAGATATGCGAAGCCTTTATAAAGAGCTCCATGAGCAGAGTATCCTTCCAATGTGTCCAGGTCTCAGGTCCTACTGACTTTAGATCGGCAAAAGTTAGAAGATACAGCATTTTTAAGAGTGGAAGACTCCCAATCTCACTTACAAAGCGTAATATCGCCTGCTCATCTTTTAGGTCTCTCTTAAGTGCAACTGAAATCATTAAAAGGTGGTTACGAACGAGAGAAGATAAAAGTTCGATATCTTTTTGACCAAGTCTTAAACGTTGACCAATCTCGTATACCATTTTTGATCCAGTAACTGAATGATCACCTTCCCTTGCCTTACCTATATCATGAAGAAGGGCAGATAGAAAAAGGATTTCAGGCGCTTCAACCTCTCTAATGATTGAGCTAAGAAGGGGAAACTCCTTTTCATAATAGCCTTCCTTCAATTTTTCGAGTTCTTCAACAGCCATTATGCAATGGACATCTATAGGATGGATATGATAGAGATCGTAGTGGATTTTTCCTACAATCTCTGAAAATTCAGGAATTAAATGGACAAGAAACCCAAGCTCGTGCATCTTTCTTAAAGTGCGGGTAACTCTCTTCCCCCTTTTTAAAATCGAAATAAAAATTTGACTCACCATTTCGGAATCAGTGAAGTGTTCATCAATAAAAGCGATCTTCTCCTTAATCTTTTCTTCTGTGCATAAGTCTATTTCAACATCATGGATTTGATAATATTGAAATAATACCATTAATTGCGTAGGATCTTCTTTAAAAATCGAGGGATTTAGAATAGATAGGTTTCTACCTTTTATTATAAAATTTGAGTCGATCTTTTTCTTGATATTAAAAAACTTTTTTAAAAAAGAAGAATCCAAAAGTATCCTATCGATTGTATTACGGACAAAACTTGAAATCTTTTGTGAGGCGATATGGTATTGCCTCATCATTTCCTCTATCCCTTGTGAACCCTCTGAAAAACCAAGAAATGGAGCAATCTTTTCCTGAAGCTCAAAGCTAAGTTCGTCCTGCCTTCTCTGGCTTAATAGATGAATTTGATTACGAAGACACAAAAGGAACTGGAAACTCTGTTCTAAAGATTTTAAATGATGCGGTATAATGATAAACTCTAAGCGATCAGTTTGATATTTTGCTCGATTAAGCCAACACCCGATATGAAAATCTCTAATTCCGCCCTTCCCTTCCTTGAGATTGGGTTCAAGTATATAATCAGGAGTCTCATACCTTCGCCATCTTTCAAAAACCTCTGATGCAACCGTGCTTGCAAATCTTTTCACATCTTTATAAAGGATATTTTTTGTAAATAGCTCATAAAACTTTCTGAAAGATTCATAATCTCCATTAAGGAAGCGGCAATCAATAAGACTGGTCTTTATTTGAAGATCATCTTTAGCCATTGTGAGACATTCTGAAATAGATCTCGAACTACAGCTTATCTCTAACCCTAAATCCCATAAAGGATAAAGAATCTTTTCAATAATAGTGGATAATTCCTTATGGTTTTTGAAATTGTGAAGTATAAGTAAGTCTATATCCGAATAGGGGGCTAATTCCTCCCTTCCATAGCTTCCTAAAGCTATCAAGGATATGGAGGACGATAAAACCTCGGGACAAGCACTGTGGAAGCTTTCTCTTATAATCCCATCAATTAGTTCACTATATCGATGATTAGGGGTTTTAGGGGAATTAAATTGAGGATTTTGCTTAAAGATTTCCCATCTTTTAGCCTTAAGCTCTTCCTTATACTTCTCCATATTATAAGGCTTCTTTACCACGTTCACCAGTACGGATCCGGATAGCCTCTTCAATATTGGAGACAAAGATTTTTCCATCACCGATTTTTCCTGTGCGTGCGGTCCGTTCAATCGTTTCAATTGTCTTTAAGACCATATCATCATCAATAATTAACTCAATCTTAATCTTTGGGACGAAATCGATTTTATATTCTGCTCCCCTGTATACTTCAGTATGTCCTTTCTGCCTCCCAAAGCCCTTTACTTCTGAAATTGTCAACCCCTGGATTCCTATTTTAGATAGTTCATTCTTCACCTCGTCCAATTTAAATGGTTTGATAATAGCCTCTATCTTCTTCATCTCTCCTCCTTTTACTTAACCTGAGATTTCCTTAAATCTCGATTTTTAGAGACTTAATATCTCAGAAACTATAGCCTGCTTCACCATGTTGAGATAGATCTAATCCTGTTATCTCCTGTTCTTCACTTACCCTTAGCCCCATCGTCCAATCCAAGACTTTTAGTATTATAAAAGTCATCGCAAAAGAATAAATCCATGCCACTAAAACACTAAGGGCCTGGATACCAGCAAGCGATACATTTCCAAATAGTAGTCCATCACTCCCTGATGGATTAATTAACTTCGAGGCAAATATCCCTGTTGCAATTGCACCCCATGAACCACCTACTCCATGAACACCAAATACATCGAGTGAGTCATCGTACTTAAATCTATTTTTAAGATTGATTGCAAAATAGCATATCACTCCTGCTAATAATCCGATTAGGATTGCTGAAACTGGACCAACAAAACCAGATGCTGGAGTTATAGCTACAAGGCCTGCTACTGCACCTGATGCAGCACCAAGAAGTGTTGGTTGCCCTCGATAAATCCACTCGGTTATCATCCAAGAAAGACAGGCAGAAGCTGTAGAGATATGGGTTACAACAAATGCATTGGTTGCAAGTGAACCCGAGGCAATTGCACTTCCTCCATTAAAACCAAACCATCCAAACCATAAAAGGGATGCACCAAGAATGGTCATCGTAAGATTGTGTGGTGGCATGGATTCTTCTCCATAACCTTTTCTTTTACCTATAACCAATGCTGAAGCCATTGCTGAAATGCCCGAACTTACATGGACTACCAAACCTCCTGCGAAGTCAAGAGCACCAAGCTCACGGATCCATCCACCTATACCCCAAACCCAATGGGCAATAGGATCATATACAAAGGTTGCCCATAAAATGAGAAAAACCAGATATGTCTTAAATTTAAATCTTTCCGCAAATGCACCAGTAATGAGTGCTGGTGTGATGATTGCAAACATCATTTGAAAAATCATAAATGTTTGATGTGGAACTGTTGGACAGTAGTCTGGATGTGGTTCAAGTCCAACTCCTCTTAATCCAATCCATTTAAGGCTTCCTATAACGCCTCCAATATCAAGCCCGAATGAGAGACTATAACCATAAAGGACCCACTGAACTGTAATTACACCTATTGCAATGAAGCTTTGCATAATGGTTGAAAGGACATTCTTCTGCCTCACCATCCCTCCATAGAATAAGGCCAATCCAGGAGTCATAAGCATTACTAATGCAGAAGAAATAAGTAACCAAGTTGTATCGCCTGAATCTATTTTCATGGTTTACTCCTCCTTATAAATTTCTAATTAAAAAAGTTTCTTAAAAATTTTATCCCTGTAAATTTAAATTCAGATATATTATTTTTGGTATCAATTATTATCTGATCCTTAGTAAAAGGGGGGTTTTCAGTTTCATTAAATTCTTCCTCATAAGTCTTAATCCATTCATCAACCATCTGCTCTGTTACCTCGAGATGAAATTGAAGTCCATATATATTTCTCCCATATCGGAAGGCCTGGTTGGTAACCGATGAAGAGGCAGCAATCCATTTAGCCCCATCGGGAATTTCAAAAGTATCTCCATGCCATTGAAAAACATTAAATTCAGCTGGAAAACCAGAAAATATTGGGTCTTTTAAACCATCCACGGTTAATGAAACCTTGTACCAACCAATTTCTTTTACAGGTGCCTTAAAAACCTTTGCTCCAAGTGCCTTTGCAATAAGTTGAGCTCCAAGGCATATGCCCAGTATTGATTTTTCTTTTTTAATAGATTCTTTTATAAAAATATCTTCCTTTCTCAGAAATGGATATTTATCTTCCTCATATACACTCATTGGACCTCCAAGAATAATAAAATGGGTAAATTTATCAACTGGAGGAAACTCTGCTTCCTCCTCGAGACACAAAATTTTATATTTGATCTTTTCATTCTTAAGGAACTCTTCTATTAAGCCCGGTCCCTCAATATCTATGTGTTTAATAATTAATATGTTCATTTTCTCATCCTATTAATTTATAAAAGCAATACATATGCCAATTAAAAAATTAATTGATTCTTATATATTTTAATCAAAGATTTTAAAAAGTTATAAATCATATTTGAACAAATAAATCTTCTAAATCCGAGAGCTTTCCTTTCCTTCCAAATAAGAATTCTTGATCAAATTTAGGCAATATGCTTAGAAACAATCAATTATTTAACCAGCGAGTAATTGGTGGAAGATTGATATCTAATTGAATTGTCCATTTCCACCTTCCATTAATATCCTTCTCGTTAAACCAAACAGGACCTGTTAGAATACTTATGTCTTTAGTAAAGTAATAGGCAATACCAAAACCGCCACCGCCAATAAAATTCTTACCTGATGCATAATCAGCTAAGAGGACAATTCTATTATATTCATTTCCATCCCTATCTTTTTTAGGTAAAAAGCCTCTGTCAAATCCAATCATAAATCCACTATTTTCTTTATCTCCATACTTATCTACCAGTGTCTTTCGATTGCCAAGATATGGACCTAAGTGAAGTCTTCCTAAGAAAGGAATCGTTTTCCCAACTAATAAATAAAGGATATTCTGATTGGTTTCTCCTTTTTTAGTCCCTACATTATAAATTCCTATGTTCAAAGCGGGTGAACCTTTGAAAAATGAATTTTCAGACATTCCGACCTTCGCATTAAATGAAACAGGATAATCAGTTGGTTCAACATAATCAATTCCTACTTCCATCTGAACTTTTTCAAAGGGTAAGACACCTATCGTCAATCCAATATCTGTTCCAAAGGAGCTGGCTCCATTCTTTGCCTTTCTAAGGACGGTAAAATAGTTATCAACTCCAAAATGTATGACTCCGAAAGCCTGTATGTCTGTTGTAGCAACAGTCCAGTGAGTACTTGAAGGGGTTGCAAAGAGAGATTCACTAAAGAAAATCAAAGATAGAATGATTAGAATCTTAAAATAGCCTCTTTTAATCATATCCTCCTCCCACGGAGTGATTTATAGGCTAAGCTATATAGTCTCGATCTTCAACAGAAGCATTAAAGTCTTTGCATTTATGAAAGGGGTTTTATCAAAATTGAGGCCAATAAGATGATCAAAAAAGAAATTTTTCTAACTTATTGATTTAAAGATTCTTTTTATAGAGGGATGGGATAATTAATTTTATTCAATCAATTATTTTCCTTAAAAGATAGAAATTTAATGCTATGGATTTTAAGCGGAATGATGAAAAATCATCATATCGATTCATTCAACATCATCATTCAATGATTAGCCTTACTCCATTCTTATCTTTCTTGTAATATTTTCCGCAAGCCCTACAAATTGCTTTGCCGTAACGAAAGACAATCTCTTCGGCACACTGGCATACCCACCCTTTTATCTTACCTGGGTTTCCATATACCAATGCATAATCAGGAACATCTTTTGTCACCACAGAACCTGCTCCAATGAAGGCATATTCACCAATAGTATTCCCACATATAATAGTTGCGTTTGCCCCTATTGTTGCACCTTTCTTTACAAGTGTCTTTCTAAACTCGCTTCTCCTTGAGATGAAACTTCTTGGATTATAAACATTTGTAAAGACCATTGAAGGACCACAAAAGACGTCATCTTCCAGAATCACCCCATCATAAATAGAAACATTATTCTGAATCTTGATATTATTTCCTATAACCGCCCCAGAGGCAATGAATACATTCTGTCCTATAACACAATTCTTCCCTATCTTTGCCCCTGGCATAATGTGAGTAAAATGCCATATCTTGGTTCCCTCACCTATTTCCACAGATTTATCGACTATTGCTGAAGGGTGAATAAAGTATTTCTTTTCCATTCTTTCATCACCTATAAATTTACAGGAACACCTTTCTTCTCCATAGATTCTTGGGCTGCTAAAAGTAGCCTCACAATTTCAAGCCCATCTTGGCCATCAGTTTTTGGCCTTTCTCTGGTTTTAATACAATTAATAAAATGCTCTGCTTCTACTCTAAGAGGTTCTGTCATCTTTATACTGGGAATAGTAATATCGCCAAACCTTAGGCTCAAGTATTCACCATATGTATCATACGAAACGGTTTTTACACCTTTATCATAAATCTTTAACTTCTCAGAAGTCTCCATATCGTCAAAAACGACCATCTTCTTTGAACCCACAATAGTAATCCTTCTAATCTTATGAGGGTCAAGCCAGCTCATATGTATATTGGCCATCTTCCCATCAGAAAATCTGAGGCTTAAGAAAACTACATCTTCGATTCCCTTCTGGAGATAACTTTCTCCATGTGCTGAGACCATGACAGGTTTTTCTCCGAAAAGATACAGGATGATTGATAGATCATGTGGAGCAAATGACCATAGTGCGTTCTCATCCTGACGAATTACTCCAAGATTCACCCTCTGGGTATAAACATAATAGATTTTTCCAAGCTCTCCTGATATTATCATATCCTTTAATTTTTCAACCACTGGATGATATATCAATAGATGGCCAACCATAAGGATTCGATCCCTTTTACGAGCAAGGTCTATCATCTCTTTGGCATCTTCCTCGCTCAGTGCCATTGGTTTTTCTACTAACACATCCTTATTCGCAAGTAAAAATTCTTTTGCCAATGGAAAATGGGATACAGCAGAAGAGGAAATAACAACACCCCTAACCTCTTCGTCTTCTATTATAGGTTTTATTTCCTCAATCATATGTGAATTAGGATATGATCTTTGAAGAATTGATAGCTTTGAATAATCTTTATCGCAGATATACTTTAAATTAACCTCTGGTATCTCAGAAAACACTCTAATATGATTTCTACCCCAAGCACCTGCCCCCACTACTGCAATGCTTATCATTTAATCCTCCTTTTAGTCAATAAAAATTTTGATTCTCAGATAATTATCATTTTAATCCCATACCTTCAGGACATCCCTTAAGATGCCACCATAGAAGATAACAATAAATCTTAAATCTTCTTTTTATTTTCTGAAATTTAAAAAAGGTTATAAGGTTTAAAATACCATATAATATAAAACTTAAAATTAATTTTACCATTAATCCTATAAGGAGGATTAACCATTGGGATATCCCCCTATTTTTTTTAAAAAAAATGTATCGCGAGCGGTAATATTCTACCTTAGCCCTCTCCTTCTCTTTTTCAGCACTCTTCCCTTGAAAATGTATTATCTGAGCTTGAGGAACATGATAAATCTTCCAGCCTGCTCTTTTCATACGATAACACAGATCTGTTTCTTCAAAAAAGAGGAAATAGTCTTCATCCATAAGACCAACCTGCTCTATTGCCTCTCGCCTCACCATCATGCACGCCCCAATTATAGAATCAACCTCAATAGGTTCATGGTATTGCCTCTCTTTTCCAGGAAATCTCTCAGGCAGAAGCCACCTTAAAAGTCTTTTATTGAGAAGCTCTGTTACCAATGATGGAAAGTTTGCAATTGAATTCTGTTTTGAACCATCTTCATTTATTAGTTGAGCGCCTGCAATTCCTACATCCGGATGATTATCCATAAAAGTCTTTAACTTTATGAGAGCCTCCTCTTTTATTACTGTATCAGGGTTTAGAAGAAGAACATATTTACCTTCTGATAACCTTAACCCTTGGTTTACAGCTTTTGCAAATCCTAAGTTTTTTAAATTTTGAATAAATCTTATCTCGGGAAAAAATATTTTCACAGATTCTAAACTTCCGTTGGTTGATCCGTTATCAACTATAAAAACTTCATTCTTTATATATGACCTAATTTGTACTAGGTATTCTAAACATTGAATAAGAAAGTGTTTTGTATTCCAATTAACAATTACAATTGATATGTCATTCATTCCAAAACCTTCTACATCTTTTTTGCAATTATAATTAGAATTTCTCCTTCTAATAATACATCAGAAATATAGTTTGGATCATCTGGAAATTTCTTTTTTGTTTTATGAACTATAAACCATTTAATAAAAGGGTAAATTATACCGCCTTTAATAACTCGTCTGTTTGTTTCAATACGGTGTATTCTAAATTGATTTTTTTCAAGTATATACTTTATTTCCCCATAAAAAAGAGGATTAATATGTTGGTGATTATAATCTTTTATTTGATGCCTCTCCATCGAGGGTAATGGACCAAAATATCTAAAATAATCTAAATAGCTATAAAAGAAAAATCTCCATCTTGATTTTATTGTCATCACATTTGGTGTTGAAACAATGAGATAACCATTGTCCTTTAGAATTCTGGAAAATTCGCATATTAAAAAATGGGGGTTTTCTATGTGCTCAATACCCTCAAGACACACTACAATATCAAAGATCTTACTTTAAAAAGGAAGAGTTGTATTTAAATCAATTTGTATAACTCTTCCATTTTTATATAGAATGTTATCTCTCTGAATATCTCCCAGAAACAGTTTAAAACCCTTTTTCTCAAGCATATATGAAAGTGTCCCCTGACCAGACGGTACATCAAGAATCCATCCTTTTTGAAATTCTTCCAAAAATGTTAAAATTTTCTTATGTACACCTTCTGCAGCGTATTGAATTAAATCAATCATTTTTAATGCTTTTGATAAATTTAGATAAATCTTCTTTCATTTTTTCAACCGTAAACATTTTTGCCACCCCTAGTCCCCTTTGTTGATATTTTCCTCTTAATTTCTCGTCTTTAATTAACTTTAGTATTCCCCCTGCAATCATATCCGGTCTATTAGTTGGAACAAAATACGCAAAATCCTTTTTTTCATCAAAACTTAAATAACTTGAGATCTCTGTAAGAATTGATGGGACTCCAGAAGCAAGAGCTTCCATAGCAGGAAGACCAAATCCTTCCCCTTCGAGTGAAGAAGAAATAAAAATATCTACATTTCTAAAAAGTTCAGAAATTTCTTTCTCTTTTAAATTAACAAAATATTGATCAACTAAACCTTGGCCCATCTCTCTTTTAGAAGGTGGATGTGGAGAAACCCTTATGAATTCAATAGGAAATCCTTTTTCTTTAAGAATTCTAATAGCAGATAAAGTATCTGAAATTCCCTTAAAACCTATCTGTGAAGAACCGACCGATAATATTTTTATCTTACTACCTTCAGCCCATTTCCTATTTTGATTTGGGTAAAAGATGTTAGGATCAATTCCGTTTCTAATTAAATAACATTTTTGTTTATATTTATTTTCGATCAATTTGGAAAGATGAGGAGATACAGCTAATTTAATAGTAGGTAAACTATAGATTAGTTCGATATATTTTATTTTTCTTTTAAATTTCCTTTTGTAAAAATAGGACAAAAATCGTAAAAAACCTTTTCTTTCATACCTTTCAATCTCAGCTTCCCCTTTAATTCTTGATTCATATTCGATAGGTTCATAACCTTGGCAAAGATGAGCAATCTTTCTTATCTTCTTTTCATGTAATTCCTTTACATCAGAATACCTGCTAGCGATAATAATATCGCAATGGGAAAAATCTGTATCACCCTTAACAATAATGGGATTCTCGAAAAGATTAAGTTCTTTTAAATTATCTACCTGAAGATTTCTGGTAAATAAAAAAGTTTCGTATCCAATTTCATTTAGCAATTTTACATGTAGAGAAATAATCTTAACCCCACCAGAAATAGCTGGTCTACCAAAACTGTCTTTTACAACGTAATTTCTAATATAATAACCTATCCTCACTTTTATCTAAACCTTTTAGCTGAGAGAATTAAAGTATTTCCTCCCATAATAATTATAGGGGAAAGAGTTTCCTTCAAGTGGTAATCATCTTTTTTTTCTTCTGACCAAAAAAGTGAAAAAAATTTTATTCCCCAAACCACTGGGATTAGTAATC
>JBBIOI010000052.1:0-22554 GCA_037443425.1 Deltaproteobacteria bacterium | reverse complement strand
AACCTAAAGAAGGGAAAGGTTGAAGAAGTGATTGCCTCGCTTTATCAAAAGATATGGGGAATCGATTTAGGAATTCTAGATTCTAATCTTAGTGGCTCAAAAAATGATGAGATTGTCAGGAGACTTGCAAGGATACCGTATCTTGATCGCTCTCGGTGGCCTGAAAGTATTCAAAAGTTTGCTCGCTCCATTAAGAGTCTCCTTATGTATGAAAAAGAAGAACAGGAAAAACGCGGTGGGAATAAAGGGAATAATCCTCAGGGGGAGCATAATCTTGATAATTATTCTTTTGAAGAGATTGACCAGGGATTAAGAGATTATGCTAAAAGGACTATGGCTGTTTCAGAATTCAGAGACATAATTGAGGACTTTTCTGAAGAGTTAAAAGAAATGGGTTATGGGATGGAAGGAGGAATGGGTAGAGGACATGGCAGTCCAATAGATGCAGATATCCTTTTCTATATGAAACTTGCAGAGACTTATGCAATACCTGTTAAGAAGATAAAGATAGAGAAAAAAGGTAGTTTACATCCACATTCACATTCTCCATGGGAGATTGGGGCTCCTTTTCAGGATGTAGATCCCTGGACAAGTTTTGGTAAGATTATGCCTGGCATTACGCAGATATGGAAAAAAATGGAAGGAAAAGGAAGAGGAAAATTGGAGGGAGTGCCAGATTGCCTAATTGCGATTGATTCATCAGGTAGTATGATAAACCCGAGGAAAAGTCTTTCATATGCAGTTTTAGGTGCAGCCTGTGCAACAAATGCATATCTGAGAAATGATTCAAAGGTTGCCGTTTATAATTTTAGTGATGCGCCGATGGGTGGAAAAGATATTTTAGATTTTACGGATAAAAAAGAGGAAATATATAGAAGTCTTTGTAAATATTTTGGGGGTGGGACAGCACTCGATTTGGACGATATAATGTCACTTATGGGTGGAAGAAAGAATGTTGATCTTTTCATTATTACAGATATGAAGATTACCAACCTTGAGGCTTTGATATCCTTTCTAAGTCAAATTCAGAATAGGATTACTGTTGTACATATAGGAGAAAATCCCTATGCATCAAGATTTGAAAAGGCGGTGGAAAAGAAAAAGAATATAAGCATTTTTCCAGTAAAACGAAAGGAAGATATTCCCCATATAGTTCTTGGTAGTATAAGGGAATATTGGGATTCAAATATATAAAAAAATCCTTGACTCCCCATTTTAAATCCCTATAATAAAAATTAAACACACTATTGTTTAAAAATATCCGGAGGAATTTTAAATGGAATCTGAAATATTGGAAGCTCGATTAACACATGAGGAAATTGTCCATAAATATAATAAGTTAGCCTCTGTTTACGATTTATTTGGAATATTGATGGAATCAAAGGCAAGAAATAGAGCACTTGAAATAGCAGATATTCGTAATGGTGAGAAGATCTTGGAGGTTGCCTTAGGAACAGGACTTAATTTTATAGAATTATTAAAAAGGAATCCTAAAGGATGGGTTGAAGGAATAGATATTTCAATGAAGATGCTTGAGAAGACAAAAAAAAGGGTTTTAAAGGCCGGTTTTCGAAACTATACCCTTTATCTCTGTGATTGTAGATACCTACCTTTCGAAGAAGATACATTTGACGTTCTAATTAATCAATATATGTTTGATATACTTCCGGTTGAGGATTTTATTCCTATTTTATCAGAATATAAGAGGGTGTTAAAAAAAGGAGGAAGAGTCGTTCTTGTAAATATGACAAAAGGAGAAAAGTGGATAAATCAAATTTATGAAGGATTATATAAATTAAAACCACCTCTTTTAGCTGGTTGTAGAGGTGTTTTAATAAAACCATTTCTGGAGAAGATTGGGTTTGAAAAGATAAAAAGGGAGTTTGTATCACAATTTGGATTTCCATCAGAAATAGTGATGGGAATAAAATAAGTTACATATAAAAATTAAATTATTTTATTAAGATTTAATTCTTAATTTATTGAAAAAAAAGATGGGATCAGTTAGAGGAGGGTATAACTGATCCCAACCAGTATATCTTTTGGGGGTGAAACAAGGAGGTGATATGGTTTGATATACTGGCAAATATTTTATAACACATTTATTAATAAAAATCAATAAATCTTGAATAATATGGCATAGGATTTGCTTAAAAAATTTATATGAAAAATTTAATATTTATACCCTTTCTTTTATTAATTTTAATAAATATCTCTTATGCAGAAATTTATAAATGGGTGGATGAAAAAGGAGTGGTTAATTATACTGATGATCCTAATAAAATTCCTATAAAATATCTCAATTATATTGAGAAGTTAGAAAATTTTAAGGTAAGTGAACACAATTTAGAAAAAGATCCAAAGAAAAAGGAGGAGATACACAAAGACTTATTAGGTAGAGGTGAGGATTACTGGAGAAATAGGGTCAGCGAATTGAAAATGAGACTAATGAAACTACAGGAATCAATTGAAGCGCTAAGACTGAAATATAATGAATTGACAGAAAAATTCAATGAATCAAAGAATTATCTTGAAAGATCAAACTTTAAAAATGAAAGAGATTCCATTAAGAAGGAGATGGATAGAATAAGGACAGAGATTGAGGAGGTGAAGATTGAATTAGAACAGAGGATTCCTGAGGAGGCAAGACTATTTAAGGCTAAAGAGGAATGGATAAAGTGATAAAAGTTTTGACAATTTGTTCTTTTTTTTCCTATAAAAAAGTATATTTTCATAGTTGGCATAAAAATTGCCGAAGTTTTTAAAATATATAGCTGGTAAAAAATTTTACATTTTTGAAAAAAATTTTTGTAAAATTTAAATAGGCATTAAAAATGCAGAATTTTAATTTAAATATGGAAAGAATAGATAAAAATTTAAACCCACGATCCTCAAAATTAGGCGTTTTATCAATCGAGAGAAGAAGGCATCCAAGATATAATGTGGAATTGCCATTAGATTATTCAAAGGTAGATGGTAAAGAAAAGTATGGGGGAATTGTTGCAAACGCCTCTCAAGGGGGAATTCTTGTATATTTACCCGAGTATATAGAAGTAGGGACATTATTAAAAATTGAGATATTTTATATAAAGGGGTTGGAATTAAATACTATTAAGGCAATTGCAAAAGTTGTATGGTCCGATTTAGCAACCCGAGATAGCATTGGAGAACATAGATATGGTTTGGAGTTTAAATCGATTGATGAAAAGGATTTTGAAAAGCTAATCAATTTATTAAAAGAATTGGGGAGCTAAAATTTTTCTTGGTTTTACCATAAAATCAAACCTTCCTCTTAATTATTGCAAATTCAAAATAAGCAAAATAAGATATTGACTTTTTCAAAAAAATTTATATTAATAAAAATATATTTTTGTTAAAAAAAAAATGGGAACGAAGCAAGCCGAACTTTATAGAGTAATTCTTAATGGTATTGGAGAAAATTCCTTACAAGAAAAAAATGAATTTTGTAAAAATTTCTCTGACCACTATAATATTCCAATCGAGGCTGTCGAGAAGATTATAAATAAATTTCCTGTTGTAATCAAAAAAAATCTTACAAGAGAAAAAGCTGAAATATTAGCAAAAAACTTGAAAGCCTTTGGCGCAAGGGTTACCATTCAAAAAAAGGTAGAAACTCCAGAGATTTACATTGAATTCCAAAATTCAAACAATCCACTGCTCGCATTGGAATCAGCATCTATAAGAATAAGCCAAAGTGGATTACCGAGTCTAGTTGGAAGGGTAAAAAATGTTTTCAAAAAAGAACTAAATGATATATGGGTTTTAATTCAAATTTTCGATGAATATGACGATGTAATCAATTTTGAGGAAGTCCCAATTCCGATTAATCCTCTTCCAGCTAATGTTTCTTCCCCTTTTAAGATAGTTTTTGAAAAAGACCTTCAATTTAAAAAAATATCTATTGCATTTAAAAATTCCTCAGGCTCCATTATTCCGTCACTGGATGTAAGGAGGAAGAAGAAATGGTTAGAGATTGAATTAGAAGAGATTGATGAGAAATCTAACTCTAAAGAGATAGAGGAGATAAAATTATTAACTGACGAAGATTCAAAGATTAAAAGTAATATAGAGGGGAACAATATTGAAGAAGTAATTTCAGTGGAAAAGTCAGACAATAAGGATAGTGTAGAGAAAGATTTAATAGATGAGGAAAAGGCATCATTTAATTCTAAATCGGATTTTGAAAGGGATAAAAATTATAATCATTTTATTGAAGATGAAGGAGAACAAGAAAGGCTTTCGCTAGATTTGGAAGAAAGCTATAGGCCTGATATATTAGAAAAAAAGTACATTTTTGATTTTCCTTGGATTGAAGATTTTAAAAGATCAATTGAGGAGTATTACAATAAACCTTATGATATTTTTATAAACTGGTTTAATAAAAGTAGGGAGCAGAAAGAGTTAGAAAATGATTTTCATTCAGTCTTAACAATTTTAATTAATGCACGGTTTAACCAAATAGAAGAACCAGAGATAGCATTAGAAAATACAAAAAAGGTTTTTAGATTAGTCCTTCAGCCAGATCTCTCCCTTGATAAAATCCCCAAGATTGAAGGAACTCGTTTTTTCTCTCCTGATGAATGGAGAGAGCTTTTTTATCGCGCAATACCAAAGATTAAGGAAGTGGCCAAAGAAATTATAAACAAAAAACAATGGGATGTGTTGACATTGGATAAATTGATTCAAATTATACCTCATATGGGTGAGAGGAACAGTCGATTGGCCATTAGGTGGTTAAAAAATTTAGCGGTGGATGGGTTGGAAATAGATTGTTCAAATGGTAATATTCTTATTGGAAGAAACATCTACAGGGTTGCTTCTCGTTTGGGAATACTTAACCCCAATTTCGATCATTACAATGATAAAGATTCCATGGCAGTTATTAAATTACAATCTTTTGCAAAGGAAGTATATCCACAGGACCCTATAATAATTGAAGAACCTATGAATTGGGTTGGAAGTGAAGATTTGGGTTTCTGCTTTCCAAAAGAACCAAACTGTTCGTCTTGTTTATTTGGAGAATTCTGTTATAAACTTTATATATCATTTGATCCATCGGAAAAAGGAATATTACAGTTTTAATAAAAGGAGGCTATTTTGAATAGTTCAGGTGTTCAAAAGGAAAGGAGAAGATATCCAAGATTATTGCTCGATTTACCATTAGAGTATAAAGTTGTTGATGCACCTTATGCACATGGTGGACTTGTTGTTAATGCAAGTGAGATAGGTCTTCTTATAAATTCTGTGAAAAATATGTCAGTTGGGACGAAATTGAATATTATGGTTTTATTTCCAAAAGGTTTTGAATTATCGAACTTTAAGGTTGAGGCAGAGATAATTTGGAAAGATATTCATATAGAAGAAGATTGGGAAGGATATCAATATGGGTTAAAGATTATAAATATATTGGAAGAAGACCGTAAAAAACTTAAACAACTTTTAAACGGGGAGTTTAAAATAGAAGAGTAATTCCATTTTAGCCACAATTTTAAAGGGGCTGGGTCAAATGGAGATTGAGCAAAAAGAGGAAAAACCTCGAATTGCGGTTGTAAATCTTGAGAGAAGGAGATATCCCCGCTTCTCGGTTGATCTACCAGCTGAATATTCATTTGAAGATTCTTCATTAAATTATTCTGCAAAAATAGGAAATATAAGTGAAGGTGGTTTATTAGTATATTTCCCTGAGAAGATCGATATAGGGAAAAAATTAAAAATGAGACTCTTTTTCTCTTACGGAACCAGTTTAAGTGAAATAGAAATGCTTACAGAGGTTGTATGGCATGACATACATTTAGAAAAAGGTTGGGGAGATTATCGTTCAGGAGTTAAATTTATTGATATTTCAGAGGAAAATTTAGATAAATTAAAAAATTTCATAAAGTCGCTTTCTGAATAGAATTATACTCTTATTCAAGAAAAAAAATAAACTTGTAAAATTATAGTAATAAATTTATAATAATCTTAAAGGGTAATAAAAATGGGCGGAAAAAGTAGCTTTCCATATAGAAAATATGATAGAAAACCACACCCTCATATTGTTAAACAGATTTTGGAGGACAGCGAATTAATAGAAATGATGAAAGAAGTTCTAATTCATGAAGGTAAACCCTGCCCTTTCTGTCACAGAAAATTAAAAGATACTCAAAGAGAAAAAGATCTTAAATAAGCCTTTTAACAAATTTAAATTTCTTCATCAGGGAATTCACGAACAAAAGAGAATTTAAATGGTTCAATAATGAACATGTTTGCTGCTTTATCCACGCTTTTTGTAGGGATTGTAAATGGAAGTGATATTATAAAGATCCCAGTTCCAATGATACCTCCGACTATCCCTAAGGGCCTTGCAAGAACTACATCTAAAATGTTCATTTCGTCTCTTCTTGTTTGGTCATCTGCAAAAGAATTTGAAAAGAGGTTTACTATTAAAAACGCAATAATTACCAAAATAAAAAAGAGTTTTTTATACGCTTTCAAATTCATAAAAAATCCTCCTCTAATTTAAAATTAATGAAAAATTTTTGAAATAAATAGGTAAATCAGCTTACTAATAATCAATTTTATAAAGAGAAAATGGACTTTAATGATATGGAGACTATAAATTGCATTATCTTTTGTTAGTTTCATATTGAATACCTTATAAAGGCCTTTTTTTCTATTTTATATGCAATTTTTTTGCCATTTAATTTTAATTTTAGAAATTTCATAAGTATTTAATCTCTAAATGTTTTTTAAAATTACTAAATATAAACCAATTTTATATTTTCCGAAAAATTGCTAAAAAGTGTAAAAATTTTCCACTTGAACAAATTATAACATTAAAATTTTTAAATTCAAAAAAGGCGAAAAATCTAAAAAATTTATAAATTTTTCAACTGTTTTTTCCCCGCCCCCTCTTATTTAGGAGAGGTAGAAAAGTATAGAACGAGTGATTTTTAGAGTTTTTATTGTTTTAAACCTCTGAAAAAGTCCTAAAAAACTATCATATTAATAACCCAACCTTACTTCCCCTTAAGAGGCGTAGGGCAAGGGGTTGTCCCTTCCCGTATTTGGTTTCATTCCTTATGTAGAGTACGACACAGTCTCGTTGTGGAATTTTAAATTGAGATTTCTGAAAAAGTCTCTGATAGACTGGGGAGGTAGGGTTCAAAACCCTTCGAATGCGGGCATTTATGAAAGAATTTTTAAATAGTTTTTCAGAGATCTCAAATTATTAGCTTGACACTTTGAATTAAATCTTTATAATTTTCTTATGAATATTTAAAGGCTGTTCATTGAACAGTCTCAATAACTATTAAGGAGGTTTTAAAATGAGAAGAATAATACCTTTAATAATGTTGGCTTTCCTTTTTTTAGTCTATAATGCTATTGCTCAAGAAACGATTAAAATTGGTTTTTTTGCCCCAATAACAGGACCAGCTGCTGCTGATGGAATGAGTGCAAAGAATGCTGTGGAATTAGCATTAAAAGAAGTAAACGATGCTGGAGGAATAAAAGGTAAGAAGGTTGAGTTAATTATCTATGACGATCGTCTTAACCCTCAAGAAGCTGTAGCTATTGCTAACAAGCTTATAGAAAAAGATAAAGTAATAGGAGTGGTAAGTGGGTCCTATAGTGGTCCTACAAGGGTAACAGCGCCTATCTTTCAAAAGGCTCAAATTCCTATGGTGGCAGGATATGCAGTTCATCCTGATGTAACTTGGGACCCAAAGGAGAAAAGACCAAATGATTTCTGTTTTCGGAATGGTTTTCTTGGGGAAGTTGAAGGCGCTGCAGCGGCTGAATTTGCTGTCAAACATCTAAAGGCTAAAAGGATCTCTCTGATATTCATGGATAACGATTTTGGAAGAGCAATTTCATCGGGGTTCGCTGAAAGGGCAGAGAAACTCGGGGCTACAGTGTTGACTAAGCAGATGTATAAATTCCCAGGAGAAAAGGACTTTCGTCCTTACCTTACAAGGATTAAAGAAGGGAATCCTGATGTTATTTTTGCAGCAGGCTATTATAATGAGGCTGCTTCAATTGTAAGGCAGGCAAAAGAATTAGGAATTAACACACAGATCCTTGGGGAGGAAGGCTTTGATTCTCCAAAATTTTTAGAGATTGCTGGTCCTGCTGCTGAAGGTGTAATAATTGCAACAAATCTTGATCGTGATGACCCAAGGCCTTTGGTTCAGAATTTTTTAACCAATTATAAAAAACTATATGGCGAAGATGCAGATATGGTAGGTGCTTCAAGTTATGATGCCTTTATGATTTTAGTTAAAGCCATTGAAAAAGCTGGAACAAATCCAAAGGCAATACAGAAGGCCCTTCTTGAGACCAGAGATTATAATGGGCTGACCGGTAAAATAAGTAGATTTGTCCAAGGCGAAGTGGTTAAACCTGTTCAGATTCAAATCGTAAAGGGTGGAAAATTCAGGCGACTTGCAGTAATTGATAATCCTGAGGTTATTACACCTCCCCTTAAAAAATAAGCTAATAAGCTTTGAATTATAGTTTTACTTTAAAATTTGAGGATTGAGGTTTAATAAAGGTAATTTTTGCCTCAATCCTCAAACTTCAAATAATATATAAAAATTATGCTTATCCAACAACTTGCAAATGGGATTGCAATAGGAAGCGTTTATTCGCTTATCTCTTTGGGATTGACTATGGTTTATGGGATTCTAAGAATCCTCCATATATCCCATGCAGGAATTTATGCATTAGGAGCCTATATAGGATGGTTTTCATTTCGTTTGATCGGTAATTTTTGGGTCTCTTTAATTATTGGTATGGCAGGGGCCTCTGTAGCAGGATTTCTTGTAGAGAGATTTCTTTATTCCCCCATCCTTCATATGCCAAGGATTGCTCCACTCATTGTTTCGATTGGACTGTTCATTGCTATGGAAGAGGCATTTAGAATCATTGCAGGTCCACATACCTTAGCCTACAATGCACGAATCGGGTTAGGAGATTTATCGATTGGCTCATTTCATCTCACGGAAACACAGATTTTGATACTAATTGTAACCTTTATTATTTGGATATTTTTATGGATTTTTCTTACAAAAACACGAATTGGACTGGCTATGCGTGCATGCGCCCAAGATCCTGAAACAACTTCCACATTTGGTGTTAATGTAAAGGCTATCATAACTTTTAATTTTCTGATTGGTTCAGCCATGGCAGGTGCTGCAGGGGTTTTAATCGGGGTATATGATAATCAGGTATGGCCAACTATGGGAAGTATCCCTGCATATAAAGCATTGGCTATTGTAGTACTTGGTGGATTAGGAAATATCCCAGGAACTGTTTTAGCCTCTATTGTTGTGGGTTTGGCCGAGACCTTTTTTATCGGTGTATTAGCGGTTCCATTTCCAAGAGATGCAGTCGCTTTTATTGCAATGATCATTGTCTTAATGTTCAGGCCATATGGGCTTTTGGGGAAGGCTTAATAAACAATAATGATGAAATGAAAGAGGCTTAAAAATCCTTTACATGATACCTCATTTTTTATGATAAGTGGGTATTTTATCACTATTTCAATAACAGTGACTATATATGCTATGTTAGCTCATAGCTTGAATATAATTACAGGACGTGCTGGCCAGATATCACTCGGGCACTCTGCATTTTTTGGTATTGGTGCATATACCTCCGCAATGCTTTATACCAAAGCAGGCATTTCTTTTTGGATATCTGTTCCTATTTCGGCTATTGTGGCTGGATTTGTTGGAGCACTTTTAGGGATTCCCTGCCTACGTGTACGAGATGATTTCCTTGCAATAACAACTATGGGAATTGTCTTTGTAATAGAGGCTATTTTCCTTTATATTCCTTTCTTCGGTGGGGCGATGGGAATTGGAGGTATAGACTTACCCTGGTGGTTTGGTCGTGAAATGCAAAAGTCAGAATATCTTATCCTAATATTAATTGTTTTTATATTACTGATTATTTTAGATAGAAGATTAGAACGTTCATGGATTGGCCTTGCATGGTCATCGATAAGAGAGGATGAAGTAGCAGCTCAGGCGATGGGAGTTAACATTGTTAAATTTAAGGTCCTTGCATTTACAATTGGCAGTGCAGTTGCAGGATTGGCTGGTGGTTTTTATGCACATTTTCTTACATTTATAATGCCACAGAATTTTGGCTTTAGCCAATCGATTCTAATATTATGTATGGTTGTTTTTGGTGGAATAGGGACAAGATGGGGACCAATTTTTGGAGCAATAGTATTAGGAATTCTACCTGAGATTTCAAGGCCAATTATGGAATATAGAACCTTTGTCTATGGCATTTTGCTATTAGCCATGATGCGTTTTCAACCAGAAGGAATATTAGGGAGTGAATCCTATTTGAATAGAATAATAAAAAGGCTTCTTAAGAGAAGACTATGAGTCTGGTTTTGTTAGAAATTTTTGAGTTGAGTAAAGAATTTGATGGTATTAAGGCCCTCGATCAGGTTACACTTTTTGCCAATAGGGGAGAGATATTAGGAGTTATTGGACCCAATGGGGCAGGGAAAACCACACTATTCAATCTCATCTCAGGGGTATATTCCCCTACAAAAGGAGATATTATTTTTGAAGGAAGGTCAATCACTCAATTAAAACCTCACGAGAGAAGCCATCTTGGAATAGGAAGAACTTTTCAAATTGTTCGCCCATTTCAAAACTTAGATGTAGAGACAAATATTCTGGTTGCTTACGGGCATAGATTCTATCAGAATATATTGCATTCAGTGAGACCCTTTTATCAGATTGAAGCAATTGAAGATGTTTCATCCATACTTGAAAAAACTGGACTTAAAAATTACAAAAAACATCTTGCCAAAAACCTTCCTCTCGGAATTAAAAAGAGGTTAGAAATTGCTCGAGCACTTGCACTTAACCCGAAGCTTCTCTTATTGGATGAACCATCAGGAGGGCTAAGGTACGAAGAATCCATGGAACTTATGGAACTTATTCGTCAGGTTGCGGAAAGGGGAGTTGGAGTTATAATTATTGAACACAATGTGCACGTAATTATGGGTTTATGTAAACGAATAGTTGTCCTTGATCACGGAGTAAAGATTGCAGAAGGAACTCCAGAAGAGATACAATCTAACCCAAAAGTTATTGAAGCATATCTTGGTAAAGAGGCTTAATGTTAGAGGTTCATAATTTAGAAGTTTCATATGGAGAATTTTTAGCATTAAAAGGTGTTGGGTTCACTGTTAAGGATGGTGAGCTTGTTACTATCATCGGTGCCAATGGTGCAGGGAAAAGCACAATTCTTCGAGCTATAATGGGTCTTGTTAAATGTAGAAAAGGTGACATCTTATTTAATGGTAAAAATATTACAGAAACACCTGCACATGAACGAGCACGACTGGGGATAAGTATGGTTCCTGAAGGGCGAAGAATATTCCCTGACCTTACGGTTTTTGAAAATCTTCTAATGGGTTCTTACCTGATTGATGATCGAAAGATAATTCAGAGTGATCTGGAAAGAGTTTTTGAGATATTCCCTGTCCTGAAAGAAAGACAAAATCAAATGGGAAAGACCTTGAGTGGCGGAGAACAGCAGATGCTTGCTATAGCAAGAGCTTTGATGTCAAGACCAAAACTTGTTTTGATGGATGAGGTTTCTTTAGGTCTTATGCCAATCTATGTGGAGGAAACCTTTAATATAATAAAGGATCTTCATCGAAAAAGGGTAACAATCTTATTAGTTGAGCAGAATGCGAAGAAGGCCTTACAGGCAGCCGATAGAGGTTACGTACTCGAGACAGGAGAAATCATTCTAAGTGATACAAGTGAGAACTTGATTCAGAATCCCCAAATTAAAAAGGCCTACTTAGGTGGAGCTTAAAAATTCCAATTTTATTATTTTACCATTTTACTTGGTAAAAATAAGGCAATTTCAGGAAATATTACTAAAAGTATAATACATATTAACATTGCAATAAAAAAGGGTATAATACCACGAAAGATTGTATACATTGGTACATCTTTAGCAATCCCACTTATGATGAAAACATTTACTCCCACTGGAGGAGTAATCAAACTCATTTCCATCACCAATGTGATAATTACCCCGAACCATATAGGGTCAAATCCCATTTTTAATATAACAGGATAAATTACGGGTATTGTAAGCATCATAATGGCCAATCCTTCCATAAAGCATCCAAGTATTATGTATAAAAGAATAATAAATGACATTATAAGATATTTATTTATACCTATTGTTACAATCCAGCTTGAAAGACTTTCAGGGATTTGGCTTACTGTGAGAAAGAATCCAAAAATACTTGCACCAATCAATATAGCAAATACCATAGCTGTAGTCTTTGTTGATTCCAATAATGACTCATTAAGGATTTTCCAAGTAAGTCTTCTTTTAATTAATGTTATTATGAATGCTCCAAATGCACCAACTCCTGCTGCTTCAGTTGGTGTAAACCAACCAGTGTATAATCCACCAATTACTAAAAGAAAAAGGCATATAATACCCCAAGGCTCTCTTAAGGAATTTAATTTTTCTTTGAGACTAAATTTAGGTCCAGGAGGGGCAAGATTTGGATTTATTCTTGTAACGAGATATATAGTAACCAAAAAAAGCGAAGTCAGCAATAATCCTGGTAGAATACCTGCAATAAATAATGTACCTATTGGTTGCTGGGTTAAGATTCCGTAAATTATCATAACTGTACTTGGAGGGATTAATATACCAAGTGTTCCTCCGGCTGCAATACAACCCGTTGCTAACGAGTCTTCATATTTAAATTTTTTCATTTCTGGCAATGAAACCATGCCGAAAGTGGCTGCAGTTGCTAAGGAAGAACCTGAAATTGCAGCAAAACCTGCGCATGCAGCAATAGTAGCCATACTCAATCCACCTGGTAGAAAACCTATCCACCGGTACATAGTTTTATAAATTTCAACACCCATCTTTGAGTGATAGGCAAATTGCCCCATTAAGATAAACAGCGGAATAACAGTTAATCCATACGATGATACAGTTTTAAAAGCTTCTATGCCAAGTAATGAAAAACTTGATTTAAAAGAAACAAGATAAAAAAATCCAAGAAATCCAACAAGGGCCATACTGAATCCTATTTGCATACGAAGAACCATGAGAAAAATTAAAAGTAGAATTCCAATCACACCAACAATTATAGGATTCATAATATTTTCATCCTCCGTACTCCTTTTATGAACTTTATAAAGAGAACAAGTGATAGTAGAGCAAAACCTATAGTAGCAATGAGGATAAAAGGATATTTTGGAATCCAAAGATCTTGGGAAACCTCCTGTGACAATTTCATATTTAAAAAGTATTTAAATGTTGATAAAGCAAATATTGCAAAAAGGATACAGCATATTAGTTGTGTAATTGTTTCGATCGTAATTTGAATATTCTCCCTAACCCTTTTCATAATTAAATCTACCCTAATATGACCATCAAGAAATTCAGTTTGGGCAAGACTGAAAAAGACAATGATTACCATCATAAATTCACTCAGTTCAACAGTTCCTAAGATAGATTTACTTAGAATTTTTCTTAAAGAAACATCACATACAGTTAAAAAAGTCATCATAAAAAGGATGATTGAGGCAATGTGATTAATTATTTTGGTAATTTGATATATAATTCGATAACTTATATTTGGCCTTTCATTTTGCATATATTGATTCATATCCATTTTAATGAAATATTATGGTATAATTATTCCACAATTTTTAAAAATAAAATTTTTATTTTTTTATCTATTTCTTACAGCAGAAGCATGAACTGAATCTAATATCTCCTTAGCATTTATCCCCTTCTTTGAAAGTTCATCAATCCATTCTGATTCCATAATTTTTACCTGTTTAACAAATCTTTCCTTTTCTTTTAAAGGAAGTTTATAAACATCTATCTTTTTAAGCTCTTTATTTTTATTGATTACATTATTATCATGTTCCTCGTATACATTTGCTGCATGAATTCCCCATTTCATACCTGAAGCATCTTCTATTGCTTTTTTAGCAAAATCTGGCAAAGAATTAAATTTCTCTTTGCTCATAACCACAGCCATTGGCGATAGATACATATCTAATTCTGTTAAATATTTAATTAAGTCCCAGATTTTGAAGTCCTCAATAGCACTCCATGGTGTAAGGACTCCATCTACTACCTTTTTTTGTAGAGAGATAGTTAACTCAGAGATAGGCATGGCTACTGGATTTGACCCTAATAATTTTAGGGTCTTACTCATATAGGCAGAAGGGGCCCTCATCTTCATTCCTTTTAAATCTTCAAGCGTATGAATGGGTCTGGTAGCTGACATAAGTTGACCTGTCCCACACGAATAAAACCAAAGAACTTTATAATCCTTAAAATCTTCTAAAAAGTATTTATCCTTTAAATCATAAATTATCTTTGTTGCATGAATAGCGTTATCACAGATAAACGGAAGATCTAAAACAGAAATACGAGGGAATCTTCCTGTAGTGTAAGAGGGAATAATAAATGCAATATCTGTTATTCCTGTCTTAACTGCATCGGGAAGTTGTGTGGGCCCCCCTAATGCACCTCCAGAGAATATCTTTATTTTTACCTTTCCATCACTTAACTTTTCGACATTATTTGCAAATGGTACAAAACTCTTTTGGTGTTGAATATGCATTGGAGACATAAAGTGTGCCATTTTTAACTCAATCGTTTGGGCTTCAGCTTTTACTATTAAAGAGGTGTAGAAAAAAATGAAACCAAGAATAATAATTGGAATAAATATCTTTTTCATTTTGCTTCTCCTTTCTTTTAAAATTTTGTCTTTCTCTATAATTAAAGAGGAGAATTATTTTAATTAGTTATTCTTTTTTTCGGGTATTCTTAATATACCATCTACATCTTCGAGATCGAACCACCATTTCTTATCATATCTTGGTTTTCCATAGCCAAGGAGATCATCTGCCCATACGGCAATACTTCTTGCAAACGAAAAATTTCTAACAGCCCAACCTACAGCTCTATGAAATAGGGTGTAAGGTTTATTTGCAGGGCAGACCTTTATGCATGTTCCACACCCAGCACCTTTCTGGTTACCTACCCTCATGGCAGTACATTTTTCAATATCTGTATGCCAATGTTCATAGCCATTATACATTACCTTATCTCCAAAACTGATGGCTCCTGATGGACATTCCCTTGCACACTTTTTACATTTTGAACAAAAATCTTGAAGTCCAAAGTCAATTGGTTTATCAATGGCAAGTGGAAGGTCTGTCGTTACAACAGCAGCTTTGAATCTTGGGCCCAAAAATGGATGAAGCACGCAATCACCAATCCTGCACATTTCTCCAAGACCTGCCCATAAAAGTATGGGAGGCACCACAACCTGATAGTTCCTTGCATGATGAGCCCTTGCGGGATAACCTAATCTTCGGATGTAATCAGCGATGATACAGGCGATAAAGGCTGAGGTTGAATATGCTAAGAAACTCATGGAATTACTAATCCAATCGTGACCATTAAAAGCCTCTGCTGTCCTCCAATCCTGATCAACCAAGATCCCAATTGCATACTTATGATTCAACTCTATTGGAGTCCCATCAGGAAAACTATGTGAATATACTGCATAAGGAGGAAGTTCACATATGCCTACTGCATCTGCCCTCAAAAAATAAGCTAATTCCTTTATATGCCTTGATAAAATCACTGGATCTTCTGGTAAAGGAGCCTTTTGTTTTGCTATTAAGCCATCTACAACATCTCTTAAGTATGCTGTCATCCATGAGAGTGAACCAGAAAGGGGATGTTTTGGAACAAATCTTTGAACCTCTCTTTGCAGAAATGGTCCATAGTCTCCTCGCCGTGCTTTATTAAAACCACTTTCTCTTTCATCAACTCTCTTAACTTGGTCATCCAAGATTTTAATAGTAGGACGATCTACCCTTTTTATTTTATGCATTGGAAATGGTTCAAACTCTCTTTTATGATAACCACTCATCTTTCCCTCCTTAATTAAAATTTATTTTTGTCTAAATTTTATAAGTTTTCTCATATGTTCTATATCTTTAAATATAGCCTTTTCACAAGATTCTATATCCTTCTTCTTTAATGCATCGATAATATTTAAATGTTTCTCATATGTATGCTTGATAAAATTTTTGGTTCGAGTAGAATCATGAAGTAAATGATTTAGGATTTCAAAGACAGATTTGATTATTATTTTTAGAAGGGGATTTCCAGAAATCTCAGCCAAGGTTATATGAAACTGAGCGTTTATCTCACGAATCCTTTGACCACTTTGGGATTCAAGGGTCAATTTTTTATTGATAGACTCTAAGCGTTTAATATCCCTCTTTTTTATTCTCTTAACTACTAACTTAATGATACCTGCTTCTATAGCTTTTCTTGTCTCAAGAATATGATAAGGACCTATCCTTTTGTGATTAAGGAGGTCAAAAAACGAATTACGTAAAGGGAGATGAAGATTGTCGGTAATAAAGGCACCACCCTTTTTCCCTGTTTTAATCTCAATTAAACCAGCATTTTCTAAAGATCTAAAAGCTTCCCTAATTACTATCCGACTCACCTTCAATTTATTAGCAAATTCCCTTTCTGACGGGAGTCTTTGTCCTGTCATAAAATTTTTAGAGAGAATTAGTTGTTTAATCTGAGAGATAATCTTTTCGTTAAGCCTTTCTTTTTTGGGTGGTTCAATCAAATCGATCAGAGGGTTTTTCATAATGGTTTAACCATTAATACAATTTTTAGAAAATGTCAAGAATTTTTTCTTGACAAGTGACTTTTTACATTATAAATTCATTTTTAAAAATTATTTAATTTAAAATGGAGAATTTATGGAAGAGAAAAAAGTCGAAATTAAAGACAAGGTTAATACACTGACTGAAATACAGGTTGGAATAAAAGCACCTCGAGGAGTAAAACTTAGATGTAAAAGTTGGCAGACTGAAGCTGTCTTGAGAATGCTCATGAATAACCTCGATCCAGAAGTGGCAGAAAAACCTTCAGAACTTATCGTTTACGGAGGTTCTGGAAAGGCAGCAAGAAACTGGGAGGCCTATCATCTTCTCGTAAAATGTCTGGAAAATTTAGAAAATGATGAGACCCTTCTGGTTCAGTCAGGAAAGCCTGTGGGAATATTTAAAACACATGAAGATGCACCTCGAGTTCTTATTTCCAACTCTATGCTCGTTCCAAAGTGGGCAAATTGGGATAAGTTTCGTGAATTAGAAGAGCTTGGGCTAACAATGTATGGCCAAATGACAGCTGGTAGCTGGATCTATATAGGAACACAGGGCATCCTTCAGGGGACTTATGAAACCTTTGCCTCAGCAGCACGAAAACATTTTGGTGGTACTTTAAAAGGAAGACTCATCCTTTCAGCAGGTCTTGGTGGGATGGGAGGTGCCCAACCATTGGCTGCAACCATGAATGAAGGGGTCTTTTTAGGGGTGGAGGTGGACCCAGCCAGGATTAAACGACGTCTTGAAACTGGATATCTTGATGTGATGGTTAACAATCTTGATGATGCACTAATTCTTGCATTGAGTGCAAAAGAAAAAGGAATTCCTAAATCAATCGGTCTAATAGGAAATGCGGCCGAGATTCATCCGGAAATCGTAAAGCGTGGGATTGTTCCTGATCTTGTCACTGATCAGACGTCTGCTCATGATGCCTTAAATGGTTATATTCCAGCAGGATTAACTATTGAACAGGCTATTGAACTTAGAAATAAAGATCCAAAAGAGTATATTCGTAGAGCAATGGAATCAATGGCTATCCATGTAAAGGCTATGCTTGATTTTCAAAAGAAAGGATCTATTGTTTTTGATTATGGAAATAATATTAGGGCACAGGCATATGAGGCAGGAGTTAAGGATGCCTTTAGTTTTCCTGGATTTGTACCTGCCTTTATAAGACCTTTATTCTGTGAAGGAAAAGGGCCTTTTAGATGGGCCGCCCTTTCTGGGGATCCAGAAGATATCTTTAAAACAGATGAAGTTATAATAAGAGAATTTCCTGAGGATCAATCATTGGTGAGATGGATACGAATGGCAAGGGAGAAAGTAAAATTTCAAGGACTCCCTGCAAGGATTTGTTGGTTAGGTTACGGCCAGAGGTCAAAAATTGGAAAGATTTTTAATGATATGGTTGCAAGGGGAGAATTAAAGGCCCCTATTGTTATTGGGAGAGATCACCTTGATAGCGGTTCTGTAGCTTCACCATACCGAGAAACTGAAGGAATGAAAGATGGAAGTGATGCTATTGCTGATTGGCCAATACTAAATGCGCTTATTAATGTAGCTGCCGGAGCCACCTGGGTTTCAATTCATCATGGTGGAGGTGTAGGGATTGGTTACTCAATTCATGCAGGAATGGTCGTTGTGGCTGATGGTACAAAGGAAGCTGAGAGAAGGCTTCTTAGGGTATTGACCACAGATCCAGGGACTGGGATAATGAGACACGCAGAAGCTGGTTATGAAGAGGCAATTCAAGCAGCAGAGAAAGGGGGGATTAAAATTCCAGGTTTAACAATCTATAAAAGTGAGTAAGCTTTTCCCATTATTTATTAAAGAATCAGTGTCAATAGAAAAGATATAAGGATGAAAAATTAGGATATGGGAGACAGGAGATAAATTTTTTTTGAGTAATATGAAGGGAAGAATCGTTATTGATGGTGAGGATCTGAAACTGGAAGATGTATTTGAAGTGGCTGAAGGGAGGGTATCTGTAGAGATATCCCCAAATGTTGAGTCCAAGGTCAGGCGATCAAGAGATTTTATTGAGATGGCACTTCGTCAGGGGCAAAAGATTTATGGAGTGACCACAGGATTTGGTTTACTTTCAGATCGTTTGATAGATAATTCTCAGATTGAAGACCTTCAAAGAAACCTTATCCGTAGCCATTCAGTGGGTGTAGGTCCATATTTTGATGAGAAGACAACAAGGGCAATCATGTTACTAAGGGTCAATGTCCTTGCAAAGGGATATTCAGGCGTTAGAATGGAAGTAATAAATACCCTTGTGGATATGATAAATCGAGGGGTTCATCCTCTCATACCTGAGCAGGGTTCTGTCGGGGCAAGTGGAGACCTTGCACCATTGGCCCATCTTGCCTCTGTTTTAATTGGAGAGGGTGAGGCAATATTCCAGGGAAGGAAGGTGTCAGCTAAGAAGGCGATGCAGGAGGCAGGGATTCCGCTGCTTACCCTAAAGGCAAAAGAGGGTCTTGCCCTTATAAATGGAACACAGGTAATGACTGCATTAGGTGTTTTGACACTTCTAAGGGCAGAGAGACTGTGTAAAATAGCTGACATTGTAGGTGCATGTACACTTGAGGCACTTAAAGGAACCTTCACTCCGTTTGATCCTGATATACATAGGGTTCGTCCATATCCTGGACATCTCGAAGTATCAAGAAATTTTATTAAACTTTCTCAGGGAAGTGAAATCGCTGAATCTCATAGATTATGTCCGAAGATACAGGATGCCTATTCCCTTCGATGCATTCCGCAGGTGCATGGAGCTGTTAGGGATTCATTGGCCTTTGTACGAAAGGTCCTTGAGGTAGAAGTAAATTCAGCTACTGATAATCCTCTCATATTTGCTGAGGAAGGAAAGATCCTTAATTGTGGGAATTTTCATGGAGAGCCTGTTGCCTTGGCTATGGACCTTTTGGGGATTGCTATATCTGAGTTGGGAAGTATCTCGGAAAGAAGGATCGAGAAGTTAATGAACCCCGTATTGTCAGGTCTTCCTGCATTTCTTACCTCGGAGGGAGGACTTCACTCAGGATTGATGATGGTTCAGGTGAGTGCTGCCTCCCTGGTTTCTGAAAACAAAGTTCTTGCCCACCCTGCAAGTGTTGATTCAATCCCTACCTCGGCTGATAAAGAGGACCATGTGTCAATGGGAACAATTTCAGCAAGAAAGGCAAGGGATATTGTAAAGAATGTTGAGCATATACTTTCGATGGAACTACTATGTGCGACTCAGGGGTTGGAGTTTTTACTTCCACTAAGACCTGGTATTGGAGTTGAGAGGGCATTCAGAGTGGTTCGTGAGAAAGTTCCTCCGATCAAAGAAGACAGGAGGTTTTTCGAGGATATAAAAGAGATTCAACATCTTATTGAATCTGGAAGACTACTCAGAGAGGTAGAACAAAAGGTTGGGAAATTAAATTAAAGCTAAAAGGTATTAGATAGAGATAATTAAATTCCCTTATACTATTCTTATAACAAATGATTGAACATATAGAGGTAGATCTAATTATAAAGAATGCTAATGAACTTCTTACTCTTTCACCTTCATCAAGGGATGAATCTGGATTAGGAATAATAAGAGATGGTGCAATTGTTCTGAAAGATGGTAAAATCCTGTGGGTAGGAAAGAGCGATGATTTACCAGAAAATTTTACCCTAATACCTATGGGAAAGACTATAGACGCCAGAGGAAAGGTAGTAATGCCAGGACTTATAGATCCCCATACTCATCTCATATTTGCAGGGTCGAGGGAGAATGAATTCGAAATGAGGATCAAAGGTGTTTCATACATTGAGATTGCTGAAAAAGGGGGAGGCATACTTTCAACTGTTGAGGCAACCAGAAGGGCATCATTTGAAGAACTTCTCTCCCTTGCTAAGAGACGTCTTGATAGGATGTTATCAAAAGGTGTAACTACTATAGAAGCAAAAAGTGGTTATGGACTTAACCTTAATGACGAGTTAAAGATTTTAAGGGTCATAAAGGCTTTGCAGTCAGATCATCCCATAGAAATTATTCCCACCTTTTTGGGTGCACATACAATTCCTAAGGAATTTAGGAACAATAGGGAGACCTATATAAATCTCCTTTTAGAAGAGATGATTCCAGAAGTTGCAAGAGAGAGACTGGCTGAATTCTGTGATGTCTTCTGTGAAGAAAAGGCTTTCTCGATTGAAGAGTCAAGAAAGATCTTAGAAACAGGAAAAAGATTCGGACTCAAACCTAAAATCCATGCAGATCAGCTGACTCCTGGTGGTGGAGCTGAACTTGCCGCTGAGGTGGGTGCCTTTTCTGCAGATCATCTCGAATATATAAGTGAAAAGGGAATAAAGATGTTAGCTGAAAAGGGTGTGGTTGCTGTCCTTCTACCAGGGGCTACCTTTTTTCTTTCAATGAGTAAGTTTCCGCCTGTAAGAGAAATGATAAATAAGGGTGTTTTAGTAGCCCTTGCAACTGATTTAAATCCAGGTTCTTCAATGACCGAATCCCTTCCACTGATTATGACCATGGGATGCACAATGTTTAAAATGACACCTGAGGAAGTAATAAAAGCTGTTACAATTAATGCTGCAAAGTCTATTGATAGGGAAAAAGAGATTGGCTCTCTTGATATTGGCAAAAATGCTGATTTGATTATATTGGATATACCGAATTATAAATATTTCCCATATCATTTTGGAGTTGATCATGTGGAGATAGTTATAAAAAAAGGTCAAATAGTATATAATAATTCGATTAAGAATTAATATAGAGTAGATAACAATGAAACTTCTCGAATGTGTTCCGAATATTAGTGAAGGAAGAGATAAAGATAAAATAAAGATTATTGCAAATGAGATAAGAAGACATTCAAAAGTAAAACTTCTGGATATTTCTTCTGATGCAGACCATAATAGAACTGTGTTTACATTTATTGGCGAACCAAACGATGTTAAAGAAGCAGCCCTCGCAATGGCTTTAAGGGCAATTGATTTAATAGATATGAGGCAACACAAAGGCGGACATCCTCGAATTGGGGCAGTGGATGTTGTTCCATTTGTCCCTATTCTTGGAATGGAAATGGAGGAAGCAGTAAGAATTGCAAGAGAATTTGGGAAGGAGCTTGGGAAAAAAGGTATACCAGTTTTTTTCTATGAAGAAGCAGCAACTTCACCCGATAGGAGAGAGCTTCCAGCCATTCGAAAAGGTGAATATGAGGGTTTAAAAGCCAAATTAGAAGATCCGCTTTGGAAACCAGATGAAGGGCCTACAATCTTCAATGCAAAATCAGGTGCATCAATCGTTGGTGCACGTTTCCCTCTCATTGCATATAATATAAATCTTAAAACGAATGATATATATCTTGCAAAAGAGATGGCTAAAAAGGTGAGATTCAAAGATGGAGGGTTCCCTCATGTAAGGGCAATGGGTGTTGAACTTAAAGAAAGAGGAATGGTTCAAGTTTCAATGAATCTAACCAATTACAAGGTTACAAATATTCCAAAGGTATATGAGTTTATTAAGAGAGAAGCAGCTGAAAAGGGGATAGAGATAGTAGGTTCAGAAATCATTGGGTTGATACCCCTTGATGCCTTAGAAAATATTGTTCAGACATATCTGGGAGATCCCGATTTTTCAATCCATCAGGTAATAGAGAAGAGAATCTTAGAATTTGAATAGATTCTTATCCAAGGGAGGTAAAATGGATATAAGGCAATTCTTAGAAGATGTAGCAAAGGATAGTCCTACACCTGGAGGGGGGAGTGTGATAGCATTGGTGGGAGCTTTATCTGCTTCTCTTATATC
>JBBIOI010000051.1:0-22734 GCA_037443425.1 Deltaproteobacteria bacterium | reverse complement strand
GCAATACGACGAAACTCCTTTAAATTAACGCGTAAAAACTCGCCTCTCCAGATGATTTCATCTGTCCCAAAACCTGTTCCATCAAAAGCAACCCCTATAATATCACCATCAATTCCATTCTCTATCATACAGCTTACAATATGGGCATGGTGGTGCTGGATGCCGACTTTAGGGAGATCTTCAATAGACAGGGCATACTTTGTTGAAAGATAAACAGGGTGAAGGTCATGGGCAATGGCCTTTGGTTCGATGTTAAATAGCCTTTTAAAATGCGTAATACCTTCTTCAAATGAGCTTAGGGTTTCAAGATTTTCGAGATCTCCGATATGATGGCTTAAAAAGGCATAGTTGTTACGGGTCAAACAGAATGTATTTTTTAATTCTCCACCACAGGCAAGGATCATCTCAATGGAAAAAGGAAGTTTAATAGGGAAGGGGACATATCCCCTTGATCTTCTAATGATATAAGGTTTTCCATCAAATACTCTTGTTACAGAATCGTCGCATCTGATATGAATCTCACGATTATGCATAAGAAAATAGTCTGCAATATCCTTTAATCGATTCAATGCATCCTCATCTTTATAGGCTATGGGTTCATCGCTAATATTTCCACTTGTCATAACAAGGCTCAAAAGAGATCCGCTAAGCAATAAATGATGAAGTGGAGAATAGGGTAGCATTACACCAAGTGTATTTTGATAAGGGGCTACAGAATACGCAATGGATGAGTCCTTTCTCTTTTTTAAAATAACAATGGGTCTTTCTTTGCTGATTAGAAGCCTTTTCTCTTCTTCATTTAATTCACAGTGCCTTTCTACCTCTTCTATGTCCCTGCACATTATTGCAAAAGGTTTATCCTCTCTAAATTTCCTTGATCTTAAAGTGGATACAGTCTCTTCATTCTTTGCATCACAGGCTAAATGAAAACCTCCCAGTCCTTTTATTGCTATAATCTTTCCCCCAAGAAGAAGCCTGAGGGACTGGTCAATTGGATCACCCGAAATAGTCTCCCCATCTTTATTAATCAATTTTAAAGATGGACCACACGAGGGACATGCGTTTGGTTGAGCGTGGAATCTTCGATTGGATGGATCTTCATACTCTCCTTGGCAGATTGAACACATCTTAAAGGGAGACATTGTTGTTTTATGGCGATCGTAAGGAATATCCTTAATGATTGTGAATCTTGGTCCACATAGAGTACAGTTAATAAATGGATATCGGTATCTAAAGTTTTGAGGAGAGAATAGTTCTGAAAGGCATTCATCACAGGTTGCGATATCAGGGGATATAAGTGTAAATTTTTCTTCACCTTCCTCGCTTCTTCTTATTTCAAAGGCTTTATAACCTATTGGTTCAAGATATTCGAAATCCATGGTCTCTATCCGCGTAAGTGAAGGGGCAAGTTTAGGTATATCTTCAATAAATCTTTCAAGATCTCTATCTTCTCCTTCTGCTTCTATAAAAACCCCTTTTTCATTATTTAAAACCCATCCCCTAAGAGAATACTTCTTAGCGAGATTGTAAATAAATGGTCTAAAGCCTATACCTTGAACAATCCCTGTAATGGATATTTTTACCCTATTCATAGAAAAAACTTTGGGTGTAAGTAGATTGAAATAATTGCCTTTTAAAAATTATCCAATTCTTTAAGGACAGTTTCAATGATTAAAGGGATTTTTGCCTTTAATCTTTCTGTCAATTCCATTCCCCAATCAATGATTTCAGGTTCAATACCTATGATTACTGTTTTAACCTTTATCCCCATCTTTTCAGCCATCCTTAATGATTCTAAAAGGCCGATTTCATGAAGGGCAATAGGTTTTTGGCCATCAGGAATGAGATCCTCTGGAAGCAAACGATATATGGTCCCTGGTTCTAATCCTCCCTTTATGGCATCAATAACAATCATCTTCTCTATACTTTTTAAATAAGAGAAAAGATCTAAAGTTGAAGTACCAATATCAAGCAGTTCAACATTGTCAGGTAGATTTAAATTCTTCATTTCATTAATGACATGAATACCTATTGCATCATCACGGCAAAGAAGATTTCCAACTCCTACAATCAGAATTTTTTTATGGCTCATATTTAAATGAAAAGAAAGTAAAAGGGCTGCCTTGCTAATTCTTGGGCAGCCCTAAAGTTATTTTTAAGATTTTAAATTTATATCACCTTAAACTCATATGCATTTTTAGTTTCGATGTGCACAACGTGCACAGAGCAACCCAGTCAAGGATCAAAGGAGCGTACCACTCTTACTACATTAAATGGATTTTTAATATCCTTAACCGGTGTTCCAACAAGGGCTTGTTCTATTGGACCCAGTTGTCCCTTATCATCTCTGGGACAGGCATTCCAGATTGTTGCTGCAAGCACCTGGTAATTGTCAATCTTATGGTCTTTAATAGAGATCCAATGTCCGAGTGCCCCTCTTGGGGCTTCAGTTAATCCAAATCCTTCAGCCTCTTTTGGGACCTCAACTTTTATGCATGAAGGGGCTCCGGGTTTTAACTGAAGGATCCATTGATCCATAGCATCTGCAATAAGCTTACATTCCTCTGCCCTTGCTGCAATCCTCCCAAGTACTGAAAATGCCTTTTCGCCGAGATCCCTGAATCGGACCTCTTTTTTGGGATCGACTCCAAGAAACTTATTTGCATGCTTACTTAGAACAGGATTTGTTATCCACATCCTTGCAAGTGGACCACCTTCATGGGGAAGGTTTCTATATCTCGGGGCTTTTATCCACGAATAGCCAGTCTTCTTATCTGGATCAGGTTTAGTTATACCTTTGCTTGGATGAAGACCCGTTGTTTTATCGTCATACCATGAGTATTTAACATATTCCGTAACCTGGTTCTGATCTAAAGGAAGATCCTTCCCCTGGGTATAAGAACCTGGTTTAAGAAGAAAGGTTTTTTCATCATCATCAAGTGGAAATACCCAAAAGAGATGAGGTTTTTACAACCAGCTCCAACATTGAAAAGGTCTTTATAAGCTCCAGCGACCAGATAAACGGTTGGAAGATAGGTATTGTCAATGAAATCCCTGATCTCCTGTAGTCTCCATTTAAAAGAGACAATCTTATCAAGAGAGGGAACTTCTGTTGCACCACCAGCCACCATTCCATATACAATTGGAGCTTTTCCACCAAAGAGGGCAACCATCTGGTGACATTTCTGCCGGATATCGAGGGCTTTGACGTATTGCTCGACTGCTGCCTTATTTGTTTTTGGATCGAGTCTGTAATCCCCTTCATAGCGTGGAATAAATGGTTCTGTAAGAGAGTTATGGATACACCAGTTGACCTTGTTATTCCATCCCCTTTTCCAACAATCTGCAAAAGACTCAGGACCTTTACAACCTAATTCCACTCGGAGGTGAAGACTTTGGCAATCTAATTTTTATAGAAGGATTGCTTCGATCATTTCACTCCTTCGCAATGACCTATTGTTTACAGTCATTGCGAGCGTTAGCGTGGCAATCTAATAGATTCCTCGCTTCGCTCGGAATGACAGTTCTAAAGATTGCGACCTTTAATCACTTATACTGTCATTTCTTCCTAAGCAGGAAGCCAATATTTTCAGGGCTGTGCCAGACTACAGCACATATTCATGAAAGAGATCTCCAGATTTAATGATTTAGCATACTCAATTGTCCCATGAAGTGGATACGCAATTGTATTTATACCCGCATCTATTGCTTCCTTCTCCATCTTCGCCTTAAAAGGGTGAGATGGCCGAATACAGCCCATAGAGATTTGAGTTTTTGGGTTAAGTATACGAGCGATTGCTGAAATTCTTGAAAAGACCTCTGGTTCAGGGATTTTCCAGTTATTATTTCGTATAAGGGGTTTAATGACCACTAAAACAATTGTTTCAACTCCAACACGTGATACGATTTCTAAGGCCTTCCATTCTCCTTTTATCTCCCCAAAGTGATGACCTACGATGATATGCGGGGCAATCCTATGACCATTCTCCTTTAACATCCATAATGTATCTTCATAATCCCTGACTCTTTTATCAAGATGGTAGACCTTTTTTATAGTCTCGTCATCTCCAATTACATCAATAAGAACCTGGTCAATACCTGCTGTTTTAAGGTCTTTTGCAACCTCCTTTTTTAAAAGTCCGGTATGGACAATTATTCTGAAAGAAGGGTCTTTTTCTTTGATCTTCCTGATCGGGACAATAAATTTTTCGAGAGGGACCTCACCATCCTGATTTGAACCACCACTTACAAGCACCCCACTTGCTCCATTCATTCTAAATCTTTCAATGACCTCCAAAAAATCTTCTGGTGAATAGACAGGGATCATTGATTCAAGAATCTTACCCTTACAGTGCTCGCATATAAGGCTACAATAATTGCCCGTAATACTTATAGCAGGAAAACAATTTTTTTTAATAGGGATTGAATTATCGCTATAAGACATTGTATCGGGTATTGAAAAAGTAAGCTTATCGGGGAAATAGGACTTTCTTAGCCTGAAGGCCTCTTTTTTGAGTTCGCCAAGCGGGATATTAATTAAATCGTGAATCATGATAAATCCAAAAAATTAAATTCCGATCTGAGTTTTGATCTCTTCAATATCTTCTTTTTCTGGCGGAAATGGATAATTTCTTATCTGACCTGATGGCCTCTCATTCCCATAAGGTCGATTACAGGCTACCTTTCCATCCCTTCCGGTACACCCGGATGTCATAAATGGTTCTCCCATTTCAATTATCGGGTTTATATCCATCCCAAAATCGATAATCCTTCCTTCTTTATTAAATCTCATCTGTTCGATAGATCCTGAGCCTTCATTAATAATCCATCGGGCAAGCTGTATTCTTCTGTACTGATCTATAGGAGGAATAGGGTGGTTTTCCATTGGGCTTCCTTTTTCTGGATAAAAGGAGAAAAGATGGGTTAAAAGACCGTTATCTTGACCTCTCTGGATTATTTCAGCCATTTCTCTCTCAGTTTCTCCAAGACCAACAATAAGGTGTATACCTGCATTAAATTTTCCAAAAACTTCAACTGCCATCATCGCTATCTTCCAGTAGTGATTCCACCTATGAGGCCCATTTACCCCTTTTCCCCTCAGGCTATCAAATAGCTCAGGGTTTGCTGCATCAATGGCAATCCCTATCCTATCGGCTCCAGCCTCCTTCATAGCGATAAATGGCTTATTATTATGGATGATGGTTGGACTTACGAGCACACTGATCAACAGGTCTGTCTCATCCCTGAATTTTCTTATTAAATAGATGGTATCTTCTATAGCTTTCGGGTGGGTTATCATTGAAATACAGACGCGATGAATATGTTTTATATCTTTTGATCTTTTAATTATCTCACTGACATGGTATATGGGCCAATCCACACGGATAAATGTCTTTGTCTTTATCTCCTCCTTCCTTAACCTCGATAAACCACAAAATGCGCATCTTCCAAGGCATCCTTCTTCATAATGAAGTAGAAGGTTTAATGCCTTAAGTTTTGCATTCCTGTAGAATAATCCTTGTTTAAGGCCGAGGGTTAGCGAGGCAGCCAAAGATGTCTTAACATATTCTGGACTTGTTTTGCCACTCATCTTTATTTCCTCTTAGATCATTATAATATTCTTTAAATCCAACCCAGCAGTTTTTTATCAATGATTGAAAATCTATCCCTGGGTTGTTCCAGTTTTCCTCAAGAAACTCCCTTTTTCTAAAACCGTAGAAAAGGAATTTCCCAAAATACCTCTGACTCTCTTTCTCATAATTTTCAAGATAGGATATGTCGTTCCTCTTTATGGCCTCCGCAGAGATAGTTCCAGCAATCTCACCACTCATAATTGCGTTCATTATTCCAGCACCTGAAATAGGATGGGCATAGCCTGCTGCATCTCCAACGAGGATGATATTACCGGAAAGGATCTTTGGAGAGGGTTCACATGGGACTAAGCCAGCAGTCTTAGAGATTATCTCAAGTCTCTTAAGTTTTTTGAAATCTTTTAGATAATCTAAGAAATCATAAATTAGTTTGGAAAGGTCTTTTGCCTTAGATGAAATTGTGCCTATTCCAATATTTGCCCTCACCCCTTTAGGGAAAAACCAGGCATACCCACCTTCGAATTTCTTATCGAAGAAGATCTCAGCATCTTGGCTTGTTTCGAAGATGATGGCTTCAACCTGTATGGTATGAATCTTTTTTATCGGAGGGACTCCAATCCACCTTGAAACAATGGAGTTAACACCATCAGCTCCTATGATTATTTTAGGTTTTATAAATTCTTTTTTCCCATTTTTTTCAACCAATACTCCACCCGATGAGAGTGCAAGGGCTTTTGTAGCCATTGAGAGATTGGCACCAGAAAGAGCAGCTTGTATCAAAAGTTCTTTATCAAATAAATGGCGGTCAATCATGAAACCTGGATTTCTTGTTTTAAAAGAGTCTCCACCCTGAAAATGGAGTACGATATTCTCAATACTCTGGATAATTGAATTTGAGAATTGAGGCAGGTAACGAAAGACCCACTTAGAAACAAGTTCACCACATTGGACAGGAAATCCAATATTTTTCTTCTTATCAATCAATAAAACCTTTGTTCCCATTGATGCTGATAGCCGAGCGGCAGTTGAACCCGAAGGGCCTGCACCAATTACAAGCACATCATAATCCCTATCCATAGGTAAACTCTAAAACCTTCTGGAGGAGTTTGTTGTTAAGTTCCGTTTGGTTTTCAAACTCTCCTTTAAATGCAATCTCCTGTTTTCCAAGCTCGTAACATGTTGTTCTTTCCAGATCAACAAGTATTCCAGGTAGACCTATCCTTTCAAAATCAGGCCGATGTTTTCCATAAAATGGTTCACAGCACGAACCAACGAAGCATTTAACCTTGGCTTTCTTCAGACGTTCGAGAGTGGATTCAAGCTCTTCGTAATTTTGAATAGTGATAAAATCCATCCCAAATGTTTTGGCTAACTGGATTGCCTCCCCAATCGTGCAAAGGCCACATTCATTACATCCTTCTCTGTATCGATAATCACAATCTATCTTTTTAGCACAGTAAGGGAGAAGGAGTACCTCAGGTCTTTTAACCTGTATAAAGGGTTTTATAACAGGAAAGAGACGGTGTGTATCTTCTTCATTAAATCCATATGGAATCAGGTCAAGCTTTTGAATCGCCTCTTGGATTGCTTGAATAAAGTGGTTTTGTTCAAATCCAGGGATAATGGGTTTCATTTCTGAAAAGAATGATCTGATGTTCTCTTCTATCTCTGGGATATCTGCCTTCGAATTTTTAAGGCGACTTTCAAGATCAAAGATAGCCCTTTTAGGGTAAGAGAAGAAGTCACCTGTAATAAGTATCTGATTTATTATCCTTCTTTTGATATCTAAGGCCATTGAGACCCTTATTATTCCACCAGGGGCTTTAAGTATTGAGGATAGAGTCTTTTTCGTCGGAAGGGGTTCTCTTTGTTTAAAAATATATTCTCTGGATGAATAATATTTAATCTTTTCTTTAAGCAGTGATCTTTCTTCATCTGTAAGTGGTTTTTCTTCGAATCTTACACCAAATGCCTCACCAAAGCCTTTTAAAAAAGATTCTTTAATCGTGGATTCTAACGGTACCTTTCCGAGTTCCCATTTTAGGCACGAAACCCTTTCCTTTACCGATTCAATTTCTTTATCCTGAAGTTTCTCTGTTGGAATCCTGAGCGATCTGAGCATTTCATCAACATCAAAATCTACAAGTATCGTTCCCTGAAAAAGGATTGCACCTGATAGCTCAGTGCCTCCCATGCCTGATATCTTTCGGCCATTGACCTCAACATCGTTTCTTGGTCGAAAAGATGCACGAATCCCGAGTCTTCTGAAGCAATTTGCGGAGATTTGGCCCATCTCTTGATAAAGGTCTTCAATCCTTTTTGGGATTCGTGGGTCTTTTTTGGAGATATAAAGCTCCCATCCCATTTCTTTCTTTCCCCAGTAAATTGCACCTCCACCAGTAAGCCTACGATTTATCTCTATCCCTTTTTGTCTACAATAATCAATACGTACTTCTTCCTCTACAGATTGATGATGACCAACGAGGACCGAAGGATTTGAAAATTTAAGAAAACGAAGTGTAGGCGGAATCTTCTGGGAGGCCATTAGTTCAAGAAAGACCTCGTCAAGTGCCATATTTTCTGCTGCACTACGGGCACCAGTATCAACAAATCTCCACGTCTCCATCGTGTCCTATTTATAACTTAAGAATCCCCCTGCTTCAATAAAATGAATTTTAACTATTTCCTTAAAAAGAAGCATCTCTTTTACTGTGACAAGTTATGTAGCATTGGTATTATCTCAATGCTATACTTATTCCGAAGCATAATTTAATCTCTACTTCACTTGCACCATTCCCGTGAAAACAAGAATCCAGCTGTTTTTAAATGTTTTTCTTTTCCCTAAATTCCTGCCTTCGCAGGAATGACAGCTTTGATTCTTATCTAAATTTAGAGATTCAAGATTGTCATTGCGAGGCGAAGACAAGGCAATCTCTTCCACGTTGTCATTCCGAGCAGAGCGAGGAATCTACGAGATTGCCACGCCCTCAGGGCTCGCAATGACTAAAAACAGGAGGTCATTGCGAGGGATAGGCGACCGAAGGAATCTCTTCGGAAGAATCCTCAATTCCGTGACGAAAGATAAAAAGGATTTGAAGCTAAATAGAGAACGGGATGCTTGTTGGAAAGACCAACCATATAATCTTATCACGGAGAAAAAGATGCTAACCCAGGGTAAAGAGACCTCTGAAAAACTATTTAAAAATTCTTTCATAAATGGGGAGGTGGGGTGAAAAAGCCTTCGAGCGGATACCTTTTATAGATTAGCACTATTGATTAATCCCCTTAAAATAATTGGTTTTTTTCTAAAGCGATTATTAGCAATTTAAACATTAAAAGCCCGCATTCGAAGGGTTTTGAGCCCTACCTCCCCAGTCTTTCAAAGACTTTTTCAGAGGTCTCGTAAAAAAAGCTTGACAAATGAATAGATTATTTGATAGTGTGGATTTAAATAAAATTTTAAAATTTCTCCCTTCCCCCTTTTCTCTCCACAAAAGCAGCCAGCGAAGATGGAAGGCCAAAAATTACAAATTAGGGTTGGATATTTAATTCAATAAATCAGTTTCATCTTTTATTGATCAGAAATAAAGATATTGGGAAATTTAAGGTAATTAATTTTTCAGAATGGTCAACCTTTCAACAATAGTGAGGTGAAAAATTAACTGTTTTATTTTTGAAAGGAGGTTTATTATGGGAACTTATAACTATATTACAAACAAAACGATGATACTTGTCCTTTTGGTAGGTTTGAGCTTATTGGTATACCCCATTTGCGGATCTGCTTTCCAGTGGAAAGCCAAGTACACCGAATTAGTGGAGTGGGATACGCCGCATAGTATTGCTGAATTTTTGAAGGGTTCAAATGATTATAGCACGGAAACTCTCGAGCTTGACCACACGTATATGATGGAATACGGCAACTTTTACTTCGCAGCAATTGCTAAAAACTGAAAAGCAAGGGCCAAGAGCTGAAGTTTCTGCCTCTGGAGTAACTAGCATCAATGAGCCTATCCCCCTTAAAACCGAACACTATGAGAAAAGGGCGAATATGTGCGGGCAAAAAGTGAGATCGAATATGTAGTTAGGGTCAGGAATATGAGTGGTACACCAGAACCGATGAAGGTGCCAATCCAAGTCATTGCCTCTGGAATGACTTCGGTCATGACTGTTGGACCTTTATCTTATAATAGAGGTGGCGCGCAGGCCGTCTTCGATATTAGGGTGGGTGATTGGTACGACTTTAGGACTGCGGGATCTTATATAAATATGCCTGACAGGGCCAACAAACCGACAGATTCGTTCACCTACTCTACCATAATCTTAGTACCGGTCGGTAAGTTGAAGGGAGATCATAATTACATTGAAATCAGTAAGGCTTGCTCCGCCATTGAATACCCGGCATTTTTCTTTTCGGAATGGCCAGATGAACATGAAAGAATAGCTGGTACTGTTATAAGCACGGCTTGGGTAGATCCGCTGATCTATATTGATCCCACATGGGAATATGCCAATTATTTCAAGCTTGAGTTTTCCCCAAACGTGGAGCCTGTTCCAGTACCCGCCACCATACTCCTTCTCGGGTCTGGATTAATTGGTCTTGCAGGATATGGGGGGAAGAAGTTCTTTAAGAAGTGTCAGGTCTACACATTTGACAAAAATATTAAATATAAAAGATAGCGGATATTAATTATGACAAGGCCATTGAGAATAGAGTATGCAGGTGCATTTTATCATATTACATCAAGGGGTAATGATTTCACAAGGAATTATCATAAATTAGTAAAATAGGGGCAAAGTAGATTAAAATAGGTGTCAACTATTGATAATTTGGGGGGATGGGATGGTATGATAAATAAAAATTTTAGATTTTGGTAGTAGTTTGAGATCGTTAAGATTTCATGGAGTGAAGTAAATAATGTTGAAAGGGGGTAATTATCATGGTTTCTTAATTAGGTGGATAAAGGAGGAAGAGGAATAGAATCAAACCAATTATCAAAGTATTGTAAAGTGTAAAAAAAAGGAGAATAACAATGATTAAGATGAAATCAATGCTTATTGCTTTTTCAATCCTAATTCCGCTAATAGTTGGAGCTGCTGGGTCAGCGCTCAGTGACCCAAATCAGTCAGACTGCGAGGCCCTTGAAGGATATGTAGAGAATCTCACGGATGAAACTTTTGGTATGCCGATCACCAATGTCACTGCAACCTGGAGACAAGTGGAAACAACAGATACATATTTTTGTCAGGTGACGGGATGAATCTGGCCGGAGATCAAATTCCAGGTGACGCTTCCTTCCATAGGGACGGTGTGGAACGAAAGATACCTCATGACTGGAGGCGGGGGCTGGGATGGCCGCCTAAGTATTCCAAATACACCTAATGCAGATGGTTATGCTCAGTCTTCAGCGAACGGAGGATACATGTCTAATAACTGGCCGAGCATGTGCGGCTCATTCGGCTTGAAGGAACCCTACTTTAGTATATATTACAATCGTGAGGATTATCCAACAGGCTCGGGTGGCTATTACGGGTCCGTTGATCCGAAAGGTTCAGGTAATCCCTATGCCTGCCAGAAGATCGTTGATTTCGGTATCAGGCATCTCTATGAAACCCCGGTTATCGCAAAAAAGATCATCAGACAATACTATGGAGCAGATCCTAAATATTCCTATTACAGCGGTAGCTCCTGCGGCGGCAAAGAAGGTCAGATCTGTGCTCAAAAATTTTACAATCTTTATGATGGTTACTACATTAACTGTCCGCTCGGCGGCCACCTGGCTGTCACCTTCCGAGGTACCTGGGACACACTCTGGGGTGCGGATTTGGCTAAATCGTTAGGTGGCACTCCACCACAGACCGTTTACACCAAGTACAAGGCAGCTCTGCACTACAAGACGGTCTATGATAAATGCGATGAAGTCGATGGCCTTAAAGATGGCTGGATCGACGATCCTCGAAAATGCAAGTTCGACGCAATGACCGATCTTCCTGCGTGCACTCCAGGGCAAGAGGAACAGGAAGCTTCAGGTAATTACCAATCAACATGTTTTACCCTCGCCCAGCGACAAGCCCTTAAGGAAATCTATGCAGGACCACATGATAGCAATGGGAACCCATGGTATGTTGGGACACCGCTCGGTTGTGAGTATGTGACTAAATCCGGGCAAGCGGGTTTCACAAGCGCTCTTGCCGACGGCATGGCTCCCTGTATGTTCGCGAATATAGCCTTAGACCCCCCTATGGGGCCATACTTTGACATTGAAACATTCAACTGGGATACGGATCCGATTGCGATGCAGGAAACGACCTGTCAACAGTGCTACAGCGACGGCACTTGCGATACCTTCAATATTCACGACACGCTGGACGGTATCACCATAAGTCCCCAGCCTGCTCCCAATATGGGCGGTTTCGAACCAGTGTACAAAAAGGGTGCGAAAAAAGTCCAGGTACACGGCTGGGGCGATTCGCTTGTGAGCGCCCTTGCCGCATCTGTAGGCCTCTACGAGACAGCGCTGAACACCATGGGCGCCGAGAAAACAAAAAGTTTTTGGAAACTCTACCTGGTTCCTGGGGCAGGTCACTGCGGCGGAGGGATCGGTGCCTATCCGACCACCGGTTTCCAGGCGATGGTCGACTGGGTAGAAAAAGGCATAGAACCAGGTGCGCTCATCGGAAGCCGCAATGCGAATGTTGACGCTAACTATCCTTATGCTCGTACACGTCCGATCTGCCCCTATCCTGAGGTAGCCCGATATAGTGGTACGGGCAGCATCGATGAGGCAGATAACTTTATATGCGTACCTCCCATAGAGGTCCGCATCGAGCCGGAAACGATTAACCTTAAGAGCAAAGGAGAATTTACAGCTTTCATCACAGTACCTGAGGGATACAACATCGCAGACTGGAACATCGGCAATCTATCCTGCGAGGGTGCCCCTGCGGTAAAAGGTGTAATTTCTGGAAACAGTTATGTAGCGAAATTCAAGAGGCAAGATTTGCAGGGTGTCCAAACAGGAGATAAGGTCACTTTAACGGTAAAAGGCACGTTTACCAAGAATGGGAAGCTGGCCCAGATTCAGGCGAGTGATACAGTAAGAGTTATTAAGTAAAAAAGAAGTATTGATAAAGTCAATAACTTAGGTTCTAAGGGGCAGGGTCAGAGATGGCTCTGCCTCCTTAATAAGAGCTTGCTATAACAAAAATGGTTTATGTCTATACAATGGACTATACTTTTTATTGATTTGTAAGTAAAATAGGGTCAAAGTAGGGTCAAAAGGAGGTAAGAAATAAGATGGATAAAGATGTAAGGGATTATCTTGATCAGAGGTTATTGATTTTTACTACAAAGGATGACGTGGAAAAGCTTAGACAAGAGATGAGGGCAAATCTTCTCAGATTCAAAGAAGAGACTAAGAATCAGATTAACGAATCTTTAAATGAGATTAAAAGCGGTCTAAAAAATCTCGACCTGAAGATGATATTGGAAGAGATGGAAATAGGTTTCGAAAAATGGCAAAGGGATATTAATTTAAATCTGAGATCAAAGCTTGATGAGATGGATAATAATATTCTCCAATTAGAAAAAGATAGGGCCAACATTATTGAACAATTTCATAAGGAGATCGATCCAAGGTTTGAGAGGATAAAAACAGAGATAATAGATATTATAAAAGATGAGGTTACTTTATTTGTTAAGTCGATAAAAGAAGAGCTGTCTTCTAACACTAAATCTACAGAACCTCTTATGAGAGATGTGAGAAAAGAGATTGAGTATGCACAAGATCAAGTAAAAAGGATATCAGATGAGATCAAAACTTTTTACGATAATATTGTTAACGCAGTAAAGGATATGAGGAATGATATAAGTTCTATGATAAAAATTTCTTATCGGGATTTTGAGAAAAGATTGGAGGAATTGGAACAAAGGATTAAGGCAATTGAGAAAATAGTCTTTCCTTAAAACAAAGCCTGGACGAATTCATTTGCATTAAATTCTTTTAAATCATCAATATCCTCTCCAATTCCGATATATCGGATCGGAATCTTTAGTGCTTCTGTAATTCCTACGATGATTCCTCCCTTTGCAGTTCCATCAAGTTTGGTTAAGGCAATCCCCGTTACTCCTATTGCATCATTGAAGAGTTTAGCCTGAGAGATGGCATTTTGACCAGTTGTTGCATCCAGTATAAGAAGTATTTCATGAGGAGCACCCGCGTATTCCCTTGCTATAATACGCTTCACTTTTTTTAACTCTTCCATAAGATTTACTTTTGTGTGAAGCCTTCCTGCAGTATCAATGAAGACAAGGTCAACTCCTCTTGCCTTGGCTGCCTGGATCGAATCAAAAGCAACGGCTGCCGGATCAGAACCATGTGATTGTTTAATAAAATCTGCACCAACCCTTTTGGCCCAGATCTCGAGCTGTTCAGTAGCAGCAGCCCTAAAAGTATCTGCAGCCCCTATCAATATCTTTTTACCTTGTGTCGAATAATGGTAGGCAATCTTTCCTATGGTGGTGGTCTTTCCAACGCCATTCACGCCGACAACCATAAAGACGAAGGGTTTTATTTTAGAGAAATCTATAGTAAGAGGATTTTCGCCTGTTTTAAGAATCCTTAGAATCTCCTGCCGAATAAACTCCTTTACCTTGGAAGGATCCTGTAGTTCTCCTCTTTTTAAACTTCTTTTTACCCCTTCAATAAGCTGTGTTACTGTTGATACACCAAGGTCTGCCTCAAAAAGAAGGGCTTCAAGCTCATCCAAGAGATCATGATCGATAGTCTTTTTCCCAAGTAAAAGCTTATCAATCTTTTCGACAAAGCCTTGATGTGTCTTTAAGAGTCCTTTTTTTAATTTCTCAAAAAAACCAAACATATCAAACTCAATAAAAATTTATTTAGCAAAAAATATCTAACATCAATTATTTATAAAATCAAATAGTATGAGATTGCCACGATTTGTTCGCAATGACTATCTCTACCTGTCATTGCGAGGGAGAGAAACGATCGAAGCAATCTCTCATTTAAAAAAGGGATTGCTTCGCTCCGCTCGCAATGACTACATGAAAAAGACTAAAATAAAAAAGGCGGGAGGACATCCCGCCTTTTTTATAATCACATATTCTTACTTCTTTACATCCTCAAAGTCTGCGTCAACGACATCTTCCTGTGCCCTTTGTCTTTGGCCTTCTTGTGCTCCAGCACCTGTACCTTTTTGTGATGCCTTTGCATACATCGCTTCTGCAAGCTTATGGGATGCTCGTGTTAAATCGTCCTGGGCAGATTTTATAGTGCTAAGGTCGTTTGATTCCATTGCCTTTTTGGCTCGAGAGATTGCATCTTCGATCTTCTGTCTTTCAGAGGAGTCAATCTTATCACCAAATTCCTTAAGGGATTTTTCAGTAGTGTAAATCAAGGTGTCAAGTTGATTTCTTGCCTCAGCAACCTCACGTTTCCTTCTATCCTCCGCAGCATGTGCCTCAGCGTCCTTTATCATCCTCTTTATTTCTTCCTCTGTAAGACCACTCGATGCTGTAATTCTGATAGATTGTTCTTTTCCAGTACCGAGGTCTTTTGCTGATACATGTACAATGCCATTGGCATCGATATCGAATGTAACCTCAATTTGTGGAACACCCCTTGGAGCAGGTGGAATGCCTACCAGTTCAAATTTACCAAGGGTTTTATTATCAGCAGCCATCTCTCTTTCGCCCTGGAGGACATGAATTGTCACCGCAGGTTGATTGTCTGTAGCAGTCGTGAATATCTGGCTCTTTCGTGTTGGAATCGTAGTATTTCTTTCTATCAATTTTGTAAATACACCACCAAGGGTTTCAATACCAAGGGAAAGTGGCGTTACATCCAATAGCAATACATCCTTTACCTCTCCTTTTAATACACCTGCTTGAATAGCAGCACCAATAGCAACAGCCTCATCCGGGTTTACACTCTTGTTAGGCTCTTTCCCAAAGATTTCTCTAACCTTTTCTTGAACCTTTGGCATTCGTGTCATTCCACCAACAAGGATCACTTCATCTATATCACGTGGAGAAAGACCTGCATCAGCCAATGCCTGTCTACATGGGCCTTCGGTCATTTCTATGAGGTCTTCTGTCATTTTTTCAAGCTTTGCCCTTGTAAGCTTCATGTTTAAATGTTTTGGACCGGATGCATCAGCAGTGATAAATGGTAGATTGATATCTGTTTCCATCATACTTGAAAGTTCAATCTTTGCCTTTTCAGCAGCCTCTTTCAATCTCTGCAGTGCCATCCTATCCTTCCTGAGATCTATTCCCTGGTCTTTCTTAAACTCATCAGCCAGATAATCTATTATTCTTTGATCAAAGTCGTCTCCACCAAGATGTGTATTTCCATTTGTGGATTTCACTTCAAAGACTCCATCGCCCAACTCGAGAATAGAGATATCAAATGTCCCTCCACCAAGGTCAAAGACTGCTATCTTTTCGTCTTTTTTCTTATCCAATCCATAGGCGAGGGATGCTGCTGTGGGTTCGTTAATAATTCGAATCACATTTAGACCAGCTATCCTTCCTGCATCTTTTGTTGCCTGGCGTTGACTATCATTAAAATAGGCAGGTACAGTAATGACTGCATCCGTTACCTTTTCACCAAGATATGCCTCAGCAGTCTCCTTCATCTTCTGTAAAATAAATGCAGAGATTTCTGGTGGACTATAATCCTTATCTCTAACCCTTACCCATGCATCCCCATTTTTATTCTCGATTATTTTATAGGGAAGAATTTTTATATCCCTTTGGACCTCTGGATCATTATATTTTCTCCCCATCAAACGCTTGATCGAGAAGATTGTATTTTCAGAGTTGGTGATTGCCTGACGTTTTGCAATCTGACCAACTATTCTTTCGCCTTTATCTGTAAAGGCTACAACAGAAGGAGTCGTCCTACTACCCTCGGCATTAGCGATAACGACCGGATCGCCTCCTTCCATAACTGCCACTACTGAGTTTGTTGTTCCTAAATCAATTCCTATTGCCTTTGCCATTTTTATTCCCTCCTTAGAGATTAAAAGATTATTTTGAAAAATTTCTCTATGCCATCACCTCTTTTTGAGGAGGTTTAGACACAGAGACCATCGCCGGCCTTATAACCCTATCATTAAGGATATAACCCTTCTGAAATTCCTCAACCACCTGATTGGGTTCATGTTTATCCGATTCTACCACAAGCATGGCTTCGTGAAAGGCCGGATCAAAGGGCTTTCCAACAGATTCGAATGTTGAAAGCCCAAATTTTGAGAGACTTTGAAGCAATTGCTGCAAAGTTAACCTTACTCCCTCAATAAGAACACCCGCATCCACAACCTTTTCAGCATGATTTACAGCCCTTTCCAGATTATCTATAAATGGGAGGATTGCCTTAATCAACTCCTCATTAGCAAATTTTGTCCATTCCTCCTTCTCTCGGGCAACCCTCTTTTTTAGGTTTTCAAGTTCTGCTGCGGTTCGAAGGAGTCGGTCATAATTTTCATTAGCTTCTTTCTCCTTTTCAGCAAGTTTTATTTTCAATTCTTCAATCTCCTTATCTTTTTTTAACTCTTCTGATATCTTTTCTGTCTCTTCTTTTTCTATTTCGAGTTCTAACGGAGCTTCTTTTTTTTCTGTCTCCTCCATCTTAAAACCCCTCTATATGTAATGTGATTCAAGTATTTCCGTTAAGAGTTTTGCAGAGTAATCTACAAGTGGTATAACCTTAGAGTAATTCATTCTACGAGGACCAATTACACCAAGTGCGCCCCACACCTGCCCCCTACAACCATAGGTTGATGTAACCATGCTACAGTTCTCCATCTCCTGAACCTCGCTCTCTCTACCTATAGAAATCTGGACACCTTTTGGTGCCATACATTTATCCAGTAGCTTCACCATAGTGGCCTTTTCTTCAAAGGCCCTAAAAAGATCGGTCATGACTGAAATATTACTAAATTCGGGTTGTTGAAGTATATTGGTTCTTCCATCAATAAATACATCAGTCTCATCGATTGATGAAAATGCCTGTTCCCCAAGTTTTATTGCCTTTTCAAAGAGTTGATCGTAAACAGTCTTTTCTGCCTTCATCTGATCGAGAAGCCTCTCTCTTACCTGATACAGGGTAAGACCTGTGAGAATACTGTTTAAGTAATCTGATAGATGTTCCAGTTCGGATTGAGAAAAATCTTCTTCCACCTCTATGACACGATTCTGTATCAAACCAGTAGTACTGACCAGTATAGCAAGGATTAGATGCCTTCTTAACTTAACAAATTCAATATGCTGTAGCTTCACAAGACCCATCTTTGGGGCCCAGACAACACCAAGATAGCGTGATGAAGAAGAAAGTATCTTACATGTCTCTCTAAACAGGTCAATCCCTTCTAATTGGAAGTTTGTATACCGAGACCTAATCTGTTGCTGCTCCTCTATGCTCAATTCATGGACATCGAGTATCGAATCTACATAAAAACGTAAACCCTTCTCTGTTGGGACCCTTCCAGCTGACGTATAGGGCTGAAAAAGGAAACCCATTTCCTCAAGGTCAGCCATTATATTTCTTATGGTTGCTGGACTCAGATGGGGGTTTGACATATTTGATATAGTTCTCGACCCCACTGGTTCAGCCGTAAGAATATAATTTTCAATTACGGCCCTCAATATCCACTTCATCCTATCTGAAAGTACAGGTTCCATTATTAAAAACCCCTAAAAACCATATATTTTAACATATTAAAATAAAAAAATTTTTATTAACACTTAACTTTAAAATAATAATGAAGAATGCATTTGTCAAGACGCATATTTGAGACTTCTGAAAAACTATTTAAAAATCCTTTCATAGTGGGAGGTGGGGTGAAAAAGCCTTCGAGCGGATACCTTTATTAGTTTAGCACTATTGATTAATCCCCTTAAAATAATTGGGTTTTTTCTAAAGCGATTGTTAGCAATTTAATCAAAAGCATGCATTCGAAGGGTTTTGAACCCTACCTCTCAGTCTTTCAAAAACTTTTTCAGAGGTCTCTGATGGGTTTGATGTAGACTCTTTTTCAGATTTCTGTATTCGAAGTCCCTGAAAAACTCCTTGAAGACTGGGAGTTTAATTCCTGAAAAAACCTATAAATTCCTTCATTTATCCCTCCCTTAGGGAAAGGATTAGGGGAGGAAGGGGGGGATTATTTTACAATGGGAGGCATGATAGTTACGATGAAAGGGTTTAGCTAAACCCTAAATTTTAATCTTGAAATGTTCGAAACCGAGTTCTTTCGGATAGATTTTTGTTCCATCCTTTTTAATCAAATAGAGCCCATCTTTTCGGGGAAGGATTTTTCCAATCCTCGTAATAGGGGTATTAATTGAATGAGAGAGTTCTAAGACCTTACTCCTGAGACGGGGAGGGACAGTAAAGAGAAGCTCATAGTCTTCACCACCGGTTTTAGCAAATCTATAAAAATCATTTGAATAATTATTGATACATCTCCTGTAAAAACCTGAGACTGGAATCCTCTCTTCCCAGATTTGAGCCCCTACATTGCTCTCTTCTAATATATGTTGGAGGTCTATAAGAAGTCCATCGCTTATATCTATCATAGAGGTTGCAAGTTGTTTTTTTCCTATCTCCATCCCTAATTCAACCCTTGGAATTGGAGAGAGGTGCCTTTTGATGAGGGCATTGGGTTTTCCATTTAGGCCCTCCCTCTTAAGGATCTCCAATCCAAGCGCAGAATCACCCAATGTTCCCGATACATAGATATCATCCCCAGGCTTTGCGCCCTTTCGAAAAATGACATCCCCTTTATCAGCTTCTCCCAGAAGGCATATGTTAATGGTAATATTTTTAGAAAGGGATGTATCCCCGCCAATTAAATCTACATCAAACATCTTTGCACCATATTTTAAGCCACGATAAAATGATGATATGTATGATAGAGATATAGATTTGGGAACCCCCAAAGAGATGAGAAAATGTCGAGGTTTACCACCCATTGCCGCAATATCACTTAGATTCACATATAGAGACTTCTTACCTAAATTAAATGGGTCTATCCATGCAGGGTTGAAATGGATATCCTCTATTAATATATCTGTTGTTATGAGAAGAACTTTTTTACCCAGTTCAATAACTGCCGAATCATCTCCAATTCCTCGAATAAGAGAAGGGTTTAAAATCTTAAACCATCTACGTATCCTGGAGATAAGCTCGAATTCACCAATATCTTTTAAACTTCTTTTTCCCATTATTATCTTGCAAGTGCAATCTTTAAGACCTCATCCATATGTTTGACAGCTAAGAATTCAATCTTTTTCCTGACATAAGGTGGAAGATCAATAAGGTCTTTCTTGTTCTGGTATGGGATAATCACCCTTTTAATATTGTTTCTAAGAGCAGCCAGCGCCTTCTCCTTCAATCCTCCTACAGGGAGTATTCTTCCTGTAAGCGTAATCTCCCCTGTCATTGCAACATCCCTTTTTACCGGGATTGAGCCAAGAGCTGATATCAGGGCAACCGCCATGGTAATTCCAGCAGAGGGACCGTCCTTTGGGATGGCACCTGCAGGGACATGTATATGTATTATCTTATTGTTGATCTCATCGGGCTTTATCTTAAAATCTTTACATTTTGATCTTGCATAGGTCAATGCAGCCTGGGCTGATTCTTTCATTACCTCTCCAAGGTGACCTGTTAATACCAGTGATCCCTTTCCAGGTGTTGCCATTGCCTCCACATGAAGAATTTCACCACCTGTTTCAGTCCATGCAAGGCCTGTTGCAACTCCAACCTCATTCTTCTTCTGCTCTTCATCAGTAGGAAATAGAGAGGGTCCTAAATAATGAATAAGATTTTTTGTTGTAATCATTGTCTTTTCTTTCTTTCCTTCAGCAACTTTCCTTGCAACCTTTCTACATATTGAAGCCAACGCCCTTTCAAGATTTCTTAAGCCTGACTCCTGTGTATATTGAGAGATAATCTGAAGGATTGCCTTGTCAGATATATGAAGTAGTTTTGGATTTATACCATTTTCCTCCATCTGTCGGGGTAGGAGAAATTTTTTTGCAATCTTAAGCTTTTCAAGATCTGTATATCCCGGGATATTGATGATTTCCATTCGGTCCCTGAGAGCAGAAGGGATTGTATCAATTATATTCCCTGTCGTAATAAACATAACCTTGGAGAGGTCAAAAGGCACATTCAGGTAATGGTCACTGAAGGCGTAGTTTTGCTCGGGATCAAGAACTTCAAGGAGTGCAGATGCAGGATCACCTCGAAAATCTGCACCTATCTTATCTATCTCATCCATCATAAAGACAGGGTTATTACTTCCAGCCTGTTTAATTGATTGGATGATCCTTCCTGGAAGGGCACCTACATAGGTTCTTCTATGACCACGAATTTCTGCCTCATCTCTAATCCCCCCAAGTGATATCCTAACAAATTTTCTACCAAGTGCCCTTGCAATAGATTTTCCGAGAGAGGTTTTTCCAACACCAGGTGGTCCTATAAAACACAGGATAGGGCCTTTTGTCTTTTTCTTTAGTTTATGGACACTTAAATATTCAAGAATACGCTCTTTTACCTTTTCTAAGTTATAGTGATCCTCATCCAGTACCTTTTTGGCCTTCTTTATATCCAGATTGTCCACTGTAGATTTTGACCATGGCATTTCAACAAGCCAATCAATATAGGTACGAACCATTGATGCCTCTGCTGCTTCTGGATGCATCTGCTCAAGACGTTCAAGTTCCCGAATTGCCTCCTTTTCTACCTCTTTTGGCATCTTTGCCTTTTTAATCTTCTTCCTAAGTTCCTTTATCTCCTCAGCCCTTTCATCCATTTCACCAAGTTCGCTTCTGATGGCACGCATCTGTTCGCGGAGAAAATACTCCCTTTGGGATTTTGTAATTTCGTCTTTTGCCTGGGATTGAATCTTTGCCTGCATAGTTAAGACCTGGACTTCCTTGGCAAGAAGGTCATTTAATGCCTTAAGCCTCTTAATCGGATCAATAATTTCGAGTATCTCCTGTGCCTTTTCAACAGGTAGATCAAGATTTGAGGCAACAAGGTCGGCCAGTCTTCCCGGGTCGTCTACCCCCTCCATAATAAACATAAGTTCTGGCGAAAGGGCTTTCCCATAGGACAGAATTCTCTCCAGTTGTTCTCTTACATTTCTCATCAAGGCCTCTGCCTCAAGTGTGATTTCTGTTATGAAAGGGTCCTTAATGTTCTCAATTTTTACAATAGGATATGGATTGTTTTGGATGGTCTCTTTTATTATTGCCTTTGAAAGACCCTGAACCAGGATCTTTATCTTACCATCAGGGAGCTTAAGCATCTTCATTATTAATGATACAGTACCCATCCTATAAAGGTCTTTAATAGAAGGGTCATCCTGTTCAGGTCTTTTTTGTGCGACAAGAAATATAAGTTTATCCTTAGAGAGTGCATCTTCAAGCGACTTTATAGATTTCTCCCGAGTGACAAATAGTGGAAGTATCATATAAGGAAATACCACTATATCCTTCACAGGAAGAAGCGGAAGTACTGTTGGAAGCGTGAAGAGGTCTTTTTCAGTTTCTTTTTTCATATCGTTTTAAGATGGTGTTTATTATATTTGTAGTAGAGGCACCTTCCACAAGGGGGAGGATTATTACTTCTCCACCTTCTCTTTCTACCACCTCCTTACCAACTGTTGTTTCTTTTGTCCAATCTCCTCCTTTAACAAGTATATGGGGAGTAATTGTTGAGATAAGTTCATAAGGTGTCTCTTCATCAAAGATTGTGACATAATCTGTACAACCAAGTCCAGCGATTATCTCTGCCCTTTCTTGCTCTGGAAGGATAGGTCTAAATGGTCCTTTAATAGCTCGAACAGATCGATCGCTATTTATCCCTACGATTAGTACATCACCCAGGCTTTTAGCCATTTCGAGATAGCGGACATGTCCTACATGAAGTATATCAAAACATCCATTTGTAAAGACAATCTTTTTACCATCACTCTTTAAGGATTCTACAATATGTCGAAGTTCTTCTCTCTCTTTTATCTTCTCCCTCATAATAAATTTAGTATCAAATTTATCCTTAAGAGTCAACATGACAGATTATGTTACATCAAAAAAAGGATTCCATGCCTG
>JBBIOI010000050.1:0-22860 GCA_037443425.1 Deltaproteobacteria bacterium | reverse complement strand
TCCCCGCACAAGTATAATATTTTTTATCTTTCTATTATTTTTGAGGACATCCTCTACAATCGGGATGTATTCTGTCTTTCCATATCTTTCTGGTAAAATCCATGATGTTGCCCCGGTAAGGCGAAATAGATGGCTAATTTCATACTGGCGATAACGATCGATTAAAAGTACTGGGATTGCCCCGATCTTCTGAAGTGCAAAATAGGAATAAACAAATTCTATCCAATTTGGTAATTGGATCAGGACCCTCTCTGTACTTCTAATCCCAAGGCCAAGGAGACTTATAGCCAGCCTGTTTACTATTTCTCTTAACTCAGAATAGCTCATTCTCTTATCCTTATCAACGAGTGCCTCTCTTTTGGGATATATATCAGCAGCTTTGTCCAAGATATCTCCAAATGTTAATCCTGCCCACCATCTCAATCTGTTATATTTTTCAGCATCTTCTTTTTTATAAGGGGTAAATCCCTTGATAAACTTCATATTTCCCTCCCTTTTTATTAAATTTTTTGAATAATTTAAAATTTTATGAATAATAAATCAATAATTTTTGGACGCCAATGTATTGATAAATTTTAATTTTTAAATTATCATGAATTTCTATGAAAGAATATACAGATGAACATGCTCGATCAGGGATTGATGCTCCGCTCCCAAAAATAGAATGTTTTAAGAATCAATTCAAAAATTATGAGATTACGATCTCTATCCCAGAATTTACCTCTATATGCCCACGAACAGGGCTACCCGACTTTGGAACGATTACTATCCGATATGTGCCTGACAAGTGGTGTGTAGAGTTAAAATCACTAAAGATGTATATTCTTGGATACAGAAATTTAGGAATATTTTATGAAAATGCAGTAAACCGGATATTAAGAGATTTTGTTAAAGCGTCAAAACCTGTTCGTGCAGTTGTTACAGGTGAATTCAATATTCGTGGAGGAATGAAGAGTATAATAGAAGCATCATATCCACCTAACATATCAAAACGCAGGGGAAGAATATGAAGGATACAAAAAAGGTTCTCTTTCTGTGCACAGGAAATTCTGCCCGTAGTCAAATGGCAGAGGCAATATTGAATCATTTGGGCTTTCCTAAGTGGAAGGCTCAAAGCGGTGGTCTTTTCCCTTCCTATGTTCATCCACTAGCCATCAGGGCGATGGATGAGATTGGAATAGATATTTCAAAACAGATTTCAAAATCTATGGAACAATTTTTAACAGAGGATTTCGATTATGTCATTACACTCTGCGATTATATGGCTACTTCATGCCCGGTCTTTCCTGGCCAAGCAAGAAGGATACACTGGTCTATTGAGGATCCTGCAGGAGCTATAGGTACTGTTGAAGAAAGGATGATGGTATTTAGGAAAGTAAGAGATGAGATTAAGAAAAGAATCGAAGATCTTTTAAAATCAGATTCTTCCGATAATGACTCAGAAAATAAATCTTAAATAAAATCAAAAATCTACCTTTTGTGTTTCATCACTTAATTCTTTAAGATGACAGGTATCATTCATTAAAGATAGGACGTATCTCCCATTTTTATATTGGATAATATTTATTGCTGTAGGATCCTGTGCAATCTGCCAGAAATGAGAATTATCAATGCCAAGTATCCCACAGATAATAACCTTATTTACAACTCTGTGTGATACGAGAACTATGTTTTGACCTTCATGCCTTTTTATAACCTCTTCTATAGAGATCATCGCCCTCTGTCTGACCTCATCTAAGGTCTCTCCTCCAGGGATCCTAACAAGGTGAGGAGATTCTATCCATTGGCGATAGTTATGGCTATCAATCTCTTTGATTTCCTTATGATGATGACCTTCCCAGTTTCCAAAACTCATATCAATAATCCCCAAAAGGGGTTTTACTTCAAGATTATGAAATTGGGCTATCCTTTCCGCTGTCTGCCATGATCTTAAAAGGGGGCTTGAGTAGATTTCGCCAATCTTAACATCCTTAAGATATCTCCCAACCAGATCAGCCTGTCTTAAGCCAGTTTCATCAAGACCGATATCTGCCCTTCCCCTGAATATCTCTTCTTTATTCCATGCAGTCTGACCATGACGTACAAGATAAATAGAAGTTAACATCATCAATTAACCCTTATGATGGATTTCAAAAGATTTAATAACATTTTCTTTTAGAAAAATCTAATTATATCTTATAACAGGTTTATCCCATGCCTTTTTAAAGAAGTTTGATAATACCCTTTCAGAGCTCTTCTCTTTTACTAAAAATAATCTTCCCAAAGGATCACTCCTTAAACTGAAGAAGGAGGTTTCGTTTAAAACTTTAAAAAGTAATTCAATCCATGAAATTTCGTTACCAGCCAGCCTGACCTTTGATTTTAGGAATTTAAATAGGTTTCCGAATGTGATGCCATCTTCTAAGGTTTCGTCTTCTATTTTTGCTTTAATAAAATTGATCATCCTCGAAAGACGAAGGATTGTTACGAGGTCAAGACGGTTAAAATCATTTGTTTCAATTGGAAATGCGGTTGAACGATACTGTAACAAAGACTCTGGAAGGATACCTTCTTTCTTACACCTTTCAAAAAGTGAAGTTCCAGGGACAGGATAATATATGCTCGGGCCGATAAGAAGTTTTTTGCCCATTAAGTAGATTAGTGTATCAATCATATCATCTATACATTGACCAGGAATTCCAAATATTGCATAAGTGATAATCCTTAATTCTACCTCATTTGCCTCTTTTAGGACCTCATCAAATTCTAAAATTGAATAGGGTCTTTTAAGATATTCCTTTATTGATGGCGAGGTACTTACAAGTGAAAGATTTAGGGTCTTGAAACCAGCCCTCTTCATTAGTCTTATCAACTCTTTATCAAGCGACTGAAAACTTATACCATTCATTGCTAAAAGTTCAATCTTTTCCTCACCAAATGTATCTATGATAAGACTCATCAATCTCTTTGATCGTTCACGATCAAAGGTGAAATTGTCATCTTCAATATCAAAAATCTCTATTCCATATTTTTCATAACACTCTTTCATTTCTTTGATAATATCTTCTGGATTTCTTGATCTAAATTTTTCTCCCATCACCATATGAGTTGAGCAATAAGTACAGCGATGAGGACAGCCACGACTTGTTATTATCATCGTATATAATCTTTTATTGATTTTATAACGGCCAAGCTCAAGGAGTTGTCTCGCAGGAAATGGAAGTGAACTTAGATCTTCTATAAACCCTTTGATGGGAATTATCTTTATATCTCCAGATTCACGATATCCTATTCCATCAATATCTAATAATTTTTCTCTTTTCCCTTTCCTGATTAAATCTACAAGTGCAGTAAGACGATTTTCACCTTCACCAAGGATAACATAATCTACGTAGGGGCTTTTTAAGACTCCTAAGGGATCACTACTTGGATGTGATCCTCCCATAACAACAATACTATTTTGTGAAGATTCTTTTATAATTTGTGCTATCCTTAAAGTCTCATGATGATATGGGGTAAAAGATGAAGAGATACCGTAGATATCTGCTTTATTTTCTTCGATATGACTTTTAATTTCATCCCAGCTCAATCCGAAATGATAATATCCAGTATATAATTTAAATGGGCTCTTATCATTAAATGGATAAAATTCTTCAAGATATGAAAGATCCTTTGGAATTGGTATGGATCTTTTCTTTTTTGTCTGGCAATCGAGGATCTCAACTTCGTAGCCTGATTTTTTTAGACAAGAGGCAATATATGCAAGACCAATGGGTTTTGTCCTTATAGATGTTAGATAAAAATCCTCTATGGGTGGTTGAATGAGAAGTATTTTCATTTTAAAGGCTCTGTGGGTTTACCAGAGGTAAATTGTCTACATTAAATCCAAGCATTTCAGCAAGGCGATAAAGATTTGGTGGGAAGGGTCTTCTACTAATTCCTTCTCTCCATAGTCCCATCTCAAAATCATAGATATATTCTCTCAATATTTCACCCATAATATCCTGAGACTCTTCCTTCAGCAGATTTAAACCCCATTTTTCATTTGATGCCAAAAATTCTACTATCTCATCCACAAAATTTTTAAGCCTTTCTTCATTCCCTTCATACCGATGTAGCTCTTCCTTTAATAGTTCCATCCTTTCTCTCAAGAACGAGCCAAGTATTTTCTCTACTTCCTCTGTCCTCAATCTTAAATTATTGGATTTGGCTAAATAAACAATCCTGTCAATTTCTCCCTTTTTAATCGTCTTTTTAAATTCAGTATTAAGATTTTTAACCTCATTTAGTAGTCTCTTGCTTAACACAATTTCTGAAACTATTTGAATCTCATAAGGGATCTTAATGCCTTCACTTCTTAGTAGATCTGTTGTCTCGCTCATCTTTAAAAAGAGTTCCTCAAAAATATGATAATACTCATCTAAGTTCTTTTCTACAAACCTTTTTAATATATCCTCCTTATATTCTGGTAGGATATTACTTAGACCAAATGATTGATTTCCAATAATAGAATTAAATGTATCTACAATCTCTTCTTCATTTTTTTCGATAATCTTAAGCCACTCTATTTTCAGATAATCAAACCTTGTTTCCTCCTTAATTTCTGAAACCCATGTTCTAATGGATTTTTTCTTTGTTGAAATCAAGGCAAAAAGGAATTCTTTAATCTCAAGGAGGATATCAGAGGTGACTCTCAATTTCCCAAAGGCATATAAAGAATTTTCTTTATTTAATGTTTCGTAATTGATTCTCTCAAAGTTAAAGGAATAGAGCTTTTTCTTTTCCTTTTCTTCTAAGACCGATGATATTATATATTGGTTCACCAATCTATCTAATGGAACTGCCTTAGATCTTACAAATCGTTGATATATTTTTTTCCCGTCTCCCATTTCAGAGATATTGCTCTTTGCTGATGAAAGATGGTTAAGAAATTCATTCTCTATATCTCGGTTAGTGAATTCCTTGGCGATATCCAGTGCCCTTGCTGCGGATCTAAGAATAATCTGAGATTCGAGTCCAGAGATGTCTGCAAAAAACCATCCACAGCTTGTAAACATTGAAAGGGCGTGTCTTTGCATCTCGAGGAGTTTCAAGCCTCTTATCTTTTTTTCCTGGTTCAAACCTGGATGGGCGTGTGTATCAAAAAACCTCTCTATATTCTTCTTTGAGCGGTCAAGAATAACATTTATATATGAATTTCTTGCCTCCAAAGGATCCTTAAATATCTTTTCCCCTTCATCTATAAATATTGAATAGAGTTTTTCCCTCAAGTAGTTTAAAGCCTCTCTTAATGGCCTCCGCCAATTCTGGTTCCATCCTGGCTCTCCACCTGTAGAGCAACCACAATCTTCTTTCCATCTGGAAACCCCGTGGCTACAGCTCCAGGAACTACCTTCGCCTTTTGGCCCTTCATCTATCTCAATTTCAGAGATAGGTGGAAATCTTTTTAAGAAGGCTCCATAGTTAATTATCTCTAATCCCCTTGATGAGAATCCTTTTTTTATTGCATATGAAAGTGCCAGATCACCAAATTTTTTATGATGTCCATATGTCTCCCCATCTGTTGCCACATGGATAAGCTGTGGTCTTTCTTTTAGATCTTGAAAGAAATCTCTAAATCGATTACAAAAGGCGTCACCATTTGTTAAAAGATCGCCAAAGGCAATTTCCTTTGATATGACACCATTGTAAAAAAATATGTCAATGTATCTATCAAGCACCTTCTTTCCTGATTGGTCCTTCATAAAACATCTATAAGGCTGGGTTGTATCTATCTTTCCATTTGAGGCATCAGTCCATCTTTTACTGCCAAGAGGCCTCACCCTTTTTGCCTGAAAAGGGCTTAGGATGATATATTGAAAGCCATATTTTATAAGTAGTCCAATTATTTTGTAATTTACAGCAGTTTCTGGTAACCATATTGATTCAGGCCTTCTATTGAAGCGTTTTTCAAAATCAGTTATCCCCCATAAGATTTCTGTTTCATTATCTAAATCCTCGGATAATGGTAGGATTATGTGATGATAAGTCTGTGCTATTGCATTTCCGCTACCAGAGTTCCTTACACTTTCACGATCGGCATCAAGGATCTTCTGGTATATTAAAGGTGTCTTTTCTTGTAACCATCTTAAAAGCGTGGGACCGAAGTTAAAATTGATATAGGAATAATTATTAACCATATCAAGTATCTTACCTTTTTCATCCAGTATCCTTCCAAAGGCATTGGCCCTATAACATTCAAAAGTAATCCTTTCGTTCCAATCATGAAAAGGATGGGCACTCTCTTCTTGCTCAATTGCTTCAATCCACGGGTTTTCTCTCGGGGGTTGATAGAAGTGGCAATGAATGGTTACAAAGGCATTCTTCATGATTTCTTAAAAACTTGGTTCAAACATAAGAGATATCTCTTTTCTTAATCCCTAAAAATTTAGTGACGATTTTTTATGTAATTTAACAAACCTCCTGAAATTACGATCTCTATTTCTCTAAGATTTAGGCCGTGTGAGACCTCGAATGATCTTCCTTTTGTAAGATTTTCAATAAGAATGCTATCTCCTCTCTTTAGGGTCTCGAATATATTTTCTATTCTCAATCGATCCCCTTGATCAATCTCTTCAAAAGAGTATTTTTCCTTGAATATAAGTGGAAGAATTCCAAAATTGATGAGATTAGCCCTATGAATGCGGGCATATGATTTTGCAATAACTGCCTTTATACCAAGAAACATTGGTGCAAGTGCGGCATGTTCGCGACTTGATCCTTGACCATAATTTTCTCCTCCAACTATAAATCCACCACCGTATTGTTTAGTTCTTTTTACAAATTCCGGGTCCACTGCCTCAAATACATGTTCTGAAATAGCTGGGATATTGGATCTGAGAGGGAGTATCTTTGCCCCAGCAGGTAATATGTGATCAGTGGTTATATTGTCACCAACCTTTATAATCACAAATCCTTCAATGATCTCTTCAAGAGGCCCTCTTTTTGGCAATGGTTTAATATTTGGGCCTCTTTCAATTACTATCAGATCAGGATTGGATGATGGTTTAATGATCATACTATCATCGATTAAGAATCTTTTTGGCATTAATATTCTTGGAGGTTTCTGCCCAAGTAACCTTGGATCAGTTATTTCACCATATAAGGCAGATGCTACAGCAATGTATGGACTTGCAAGATAGACTTGATCCTCAGGTGTTCCGCTACGGCCAGGGAAATTACGATTCATTGTTCGAATAGAGATTGCACCAGTAGGAGGCGCCTGACCCATGCCAACACAAGGGCCACATGAGGACTCAAGAATCCGAGCCCCAGCACTTATAAGATCTGGGAGGGCCCCGTTTCGGGCAATCATCTCGAAGACCTGCCTCGATCCTGGCGAAATGCTAAGACTTACCTTGGGATGGATCTTTTTACCCTTTAATATCTTTGCAACACTCATCAGGTCAAAGTAAGATGAATTATTACAACTTCCAATACATACCTGTCTCACCTTTATGCCTAAAACATCTCTCAGTGGAGAAACATTATCTGGGCTTGAAGGCTTTGCAATAAGGGGTTCTAATTTATTAAGATCAATCTCTATAACTTCGCTATAAACTGCGTCAGGATCGGCTTCGAGCAGGATCCAATCATCTTCCCTGTTCTGGGCCCTAAGAAATTCAAGAGTCCTCTCATCGCTTGGGAATACTACTGTTGTTGCACCAGATTCAACTCCAAGGTTTGCAATCGTCGCCCTTTCTGGGACGGAAAGGGTCTTAATTCCTGGCCCACCAAATTCGAGTATCTTTCCAAGGCCTCCTTTCACTGTTAGACTTCCAAGTAGATATAAAATTATATCTTTTGAAGAGACCCAGGGCCTTAGCCTTCCTTTTAATCTCACCAGTACCACATCTGGCATTTTAAGATAATAAGGTGCTCCACCCATTGAAACAGCTACATCAAGTCCTCCAGCGCCTATTGCAATCATCCCCATCGCACCAGCATTAGGGGTGTGACTGTCAGATCCAAGCAGTGTCTGACCTGGCTTTGCAAACCGTTCCAGATGAACCTGGTGGCAGATACCGTTACCTGGTTTTGAAAAGAGAAGCCCATATTTTGCACAAAATGATTGTAGGAAATTGTGGTCGTCTCCATTTTCAAAACCTGTCTGTAGCATGTTGTGATCAATATAAGTCACAGATAGTTTTGTTTTTACCCTTGGTATATCAAGGGCCTCAAACTGGAGTGCTGCTATAGTTCCGGTAGCATCCTGCATTAATGTTTGGTCAATTCTTATTGCAATATCCTCTTTTGGTTTTAATTCTCCACTAATGAGATGTGATTCTAATATCTTTTCTACAAGATTTTTTCCCATAACTACCCTTTCAGTTTTTAAAAATAATGATAGAATAATAATAGATCAATGGTAAAATTACAACTACCTCGCTTTTTTACTTAGATATATATAGAGAAATATACCTCCGATTATCATAAAACTTGTCAAAACCTGACCCATCGTGAAGGGGCCCATTACAAATCCTAAGTGTGCATCCGGTTCTCTAAAGAATTCAACAAAGAATCTAAAAAATCCATAGAGTGAGAGGAATATAGAAAGAAGTCCACCAGAGGGTAGTTTCTTATCCTTAAGAAACCATAATATAACAAAGAGGGCAGCACCCTCGAGTGCAGATTCATAGAGTTGTGAAGGATGCCGTGGAAGTTCTCCTCCCTTAGGAAAGATCATTCCCCATGGAACATTCGTTACCCTTCCATAGAGTTCTCCATTTATGAAATTTCCTATCCTTCCGAGTCCTAATCCAATAGGGACAGTGACAATAATTAAATCAGAGATCCTCCAGAATGATTTTCTATTCTTCCAAGAAAAAATGATTCCTACGATTAGGACACCAATTAAACCTCCATGGAATGACATTCCCCCATGCCATATAGCAAATATTTCCAGAGGATCTGAAAGATACATCTTTAAGTCATAAAAGATAACATATCCCAATCGGGCTCCAACAACCAGTCCAATGATGAGATAAAAATAAAGGTTTTCAACCTCCATCTTCGAAATCCCAAAGTCTTTTCTCTTCATCTGATAACGAACAAGGATGTATGATATAAGGAAACCCAATATATACATCAATCCATACCAGCTAATCTTAAAAGGACCCAGGTCAACCAAGATTGGATTAAAATCTACCTTCATTCTTTTACCTCACTAATTTTTTATAGACATATTTTATTTAAAGATCAATGGCGATTCAAGTGATTTGACGCTAAAGCCTAATTTTATTATAATTTTAAAAAATGGAAGAGCTTTCAAAGAAACAACAGATTCTCCAGGATCTTAAGAAACTTGTCCTTGCTAAGGCCTCTATTATATATGTAATATCTGATGAAGAAGACCGATTTGAAAACCTTTTAAAGGAACTTTCCCTTAGCTTCCAGCCAAAACCAAAAATATTTATATGGAATCCCTTTCAAGGCTTAACTGGGGAGGAAGAATCTTTTGAAGATTCAAAAAATCCTATTAATGCACTGGATAGGGTTATTCAACGAACCGAACAATCGTTCTATCTGTTCGAGGGAATCCATCATTTTATGGCAAAAGACCATCTTGTTGTTAGAAAATTGAAGGATGTTCATAGGGTCCTTCGAAATAGGTACTCTACAGTATTCATTATAGCCCCTACCCAAGTCATACCTGAGGAACTTCGGCGTGACATGATTATATATGAGCTTCCAATGCCAGATATATCCGAAATTGAAAGGATCTTAACATCAATATTAAGTCCTTGGGCTCAGACATCAAAATTTAACGAGATGATTACCCCTGAGCTAAAAGAGAGGATGATAAAAGCTGCATTAGGATTATCTCTAGACCAGGTTGCGCGTGCCTTCAGAAGTGCACTCATCGGTAGGACAACAATCGATTCGTCCATTATTGATGATATAATTGAAGAGAAGGGACAACTCATAAAGAAATCAGGGATATTAAAACTCGTTACAGATAGACCAACAATCAATGAAATAGGTGGTTTAGAAAATCTAAAAGAGTGGTTAAGAAAAAGGGCTAGTATTTTAAGTAAAGAAGGAAGGGCATTCGGTCTAAAAATTCCGAAAGGAGTATTGATCACAGGGGTTTCAGGATGTGGTAAGAGTTTATGTGCGAAGATGTTTGCCTCTTTTTGGGAGATCCCGCTTCTTCACCTTGATATGGCAAGGCTCTATGATGGATCAGTAGGAGAGCCTGAGAAGGCATTACAGATTGCACTCCAAACTGCTGAAACAGTTTCGCCTTCTGTGCTATGGATCGATGAGATTGAGGCAGGAATAAGTATCCAAAGCCAGAAGGCTGGTGGCGGAACTCAATCTCGTGTTTTTGCCTCTTTCCTTACATGGATGCAGGAGAAAAAATCTTTTGTCTTTATTGCTGCAACAGCAAATGTAATAGAATTACTTCCACCCGAAGTTTTAAGGAAGGGGCGTTTTGATCAGATCTTTTTTGTTACACTTCCAAACCCTAATGAAAGAAAGTCCATCCTTTCAATCCATTTAAAAAAGAATGGTGTCGATCTTTCTAATATCAATCTTGATATGTTAGTAAAGGTTACAGAAGGTTTTAATGGTGCCGAGATCGAACAGGCAGTAAATGGGGCTGTAATTGAGGCATTTAATGAGAAAAGACCTGTAACCGAACATGATATTGTTATTTCTGCTGGAAATATTGTTCCTCTTTCAACAACCATGAAAGAAGAGATTGGAAGGATGGAACGTTGGGCCTATAATCGAGCTATCCCCGCCTCTAAATAAATAATTTATCAAGATTTCAATCATTTTCAAACAAAAAATTTTAAGGTTTAATAGTCATCTCTATCATCATCGTCATAATCCTCATCATATTCTTCCTCATATTCGTCTTCGTATTCTTCCTCCTCTTCAAACTCTTCTACATCTTCTTTTCTTTTGCGCTTAACTTTAAGATCTATCTTTTCGAGGCTATCATCTCCAAGATCATCAATCACCTCATTAAAGAAAAGGGCAAGTGATATGAGATATTCCTCCGGTAATTCCCTGAACCAATCAATAATCCTTTCTGCCATTTCTATCTTTTCACTTGAAGATGAATTTTCTAATATATCTATGGCTTTTTTGTAATGTTTATTAAATGCCCTGATCATAAAAATTATACCTCCTCTGAAAAATATTATAATCACATTTTATTTTTTGTACAATAATACTGAGGGAGAGACTAACACGAGATTATCTCATTTTTTAAATTTGGGTTTGAATTGAGGAATTTGGATCTACCTGTAAACTCCATACTCCTTAGTAAAATCAGCCCAGATCTTAACAAGTTTTGGATCACACTCATCCATTGCACTTCTTGGTCCCATAATAAAGCCACCGTCCTTACCAACAACATCTATCAGTTTTTTTGCATATTCTTTGACCTCTTCAGGTGTTCCAACTTGTAATAATGAAAGTGGCATCATACCTGAGATACACATGGTATTTTTTAAGATCTCTTTTGCCTTAAAGATATCTGTAGCGTCAAAAAGTCCAAGCACCTTCCCCTTTGGTAATTCTGTAAGAAATTCAAGCCTCGATGTGTAATCGCCTTCAAAGAAAGGACATGGTGTAATTCCATCCTCAATTAAAGCCATTATAAGTTTTTTTAGACCCGGCCAATAAAATGTCTCGAATTGTTTTAGTGATAAGAATCCGTGAGCACCTCTGTGGAGGGGAATAAATATCCTCATCGTTCCGCTCATTTTTGCCCCTGTTTTAGCTAACCCAATTAACATTGGAAGTAGTTTATCCATTGCAGATAATACCTTATCGGGTTGTCTATAAAGATCGAGCATCAACCCCTTCATTCCCCTTAATGTGTCAGAAAGGACGTCAAATGGAGTAATTGTAATTCCTCCACACGCCAATGGGAATCCTGCCTCTCTTAATTCCTTTATAAGAAGGCTCACTGCTGAATTATGTCTTGCTATTGCCTTTCCTGCATTATAAAAAGAATCTATTGCTGATAAGATCTCAGGTGTAGTAAAGGCTGAAATCAAAGGGAGTCCAAAATAGCCAAGAAGAAGCCCAGTAATTGGTGGGATCTTAGAAAATGCCTTCATGCTCCCCAATACGCGGGGTATATATATACTAATAGTATAACCTGTAGGATCACTTATGAGATCATCGTATTCCTCAGGTTTCATGTATTCACCTTCAATAAATTGAAACGTATGATAAGGTGATATTTCCTTGCCAGGGACTATAACCTGTTTTGAATCAATGATTTCAAGGGCATCTCCTGGTGTATGAAGTGCGTGACCTGGATTAAAGTACATATCGGGTTCAAAATCTATAATCGTCTTCTTATATGCTGATACGAATATTTCATCGTTATACATTAAATCTCGGGGTGTAACTCCCACATATTTTGCAGGAAAGAAGCTTACGTCCTGAAACCAGAAAGGAACTCTGTCTGGGATTTTAAGCTGTATTGCATCATTGACCCTTTTTTCTCTTTCTTTATAGAGTTGTTCAGGTGTTTTATCCATTCTTAAACACCTCCAGTCCACCCCTTTGCAAGGGTTACTGCTGCCATTGCATCTTTACCATAAGCATCAGCACCCGTATATTCCCTTATCTTATCATCAATCTGTCCACCACCGATCATTATCTTTACCTTCTCACGAAGCCCTGCCTTTTTTATAGCATCCACTGTTTCCTTCATGGAGTCAAATGCCAGGGTTAAGAAACCACTTAGACCAACAATTCGAGAATCAGTCTCTTTTATCTTATCTATAAATTTCTGTGGAGGTACATCAACCCCAAGATTATAGACCTCAAACCCATTTACATCGAGCATAAAGTCAACTATATTTAAACCAATATCATGTATATCGCCTGCAACAGTTCCAAGGACGACCTTTCCTACTTTCTTTGCCTTTTCAGTTTTAGCAAGTTTAGGTTTCACAATTTCAGTAATCTGTTTTAATATCTCGCCTGAAAAGATAAGATCGGGTATGAAATATTCTCCCCGAGCAAATCTATCACCCACTATCTCCATACCCTTTCTTGCATCCTCGAGGATATTTAGTGGATCTTCACCTTTTTCAAGTCTATTTTTTACATTTTCAATTGCCTCTTGCTCCTTTAGGTCAGCAAGCATTGTCTTTAAATCCTCTGCCATAATATTTAACCTCCATATTTAATAATTTAGTTTCTTTCAATTTATAAAATCTCAAAAATCAATAAACTCACATCAATAGTTTTTAAAACTCTTCGTTTAAAGCTATTTAAGGCTTTTTAGTAAGGAATTGGAAATATTGGTTTTGCAGTTGCCTTTACAAAATCATGTTTTGAAAAGACTACCGGACATTCCCATTTCCAGGGTTTATTTACCTTATGCCATTGACCAAAAGCAAGTGGCATTCGGGCACTATGATTTTCATCAAATATTACACGAGGTGAGGCTATTGTTTTCATATCTGTTTCTTTCAAGGCCTTATTAACTTTTTCTGAATCAAGAGAACCTGCTCTCTCTATTGCATTAGCCAATATCTGTATTCCATTATAACCCCATCCTATACCAGGGTTTAGAGGTCTCTTTGTATCTTTTACCCATCTTTCAAATAAGGATTGTGGAGTGGTTTTTCCTATTCCAGGGCAGGCCTTTGGGTCAAAGGAGGGGCTCCACCATATCTCTGTACCGAGTCCCCATGGAAGATCACCGCCCCATGCTGATACATCTTCGTAAAAAAGTGCTGCCCTACCAACATAGACTATCTTTGGTTTGAAGCCCATTGCTCGGGCCTGTTTCCACATTACACCAAACAGCGGACCAGGACAATTTCCCCACAGTATTTCAACGTTATTCACCTTCCAATCATTTATTATTGAACTGAAATCTGTTGTTTCTACAGGGAAAAGCCCAAGATTCCTTTCTATTCCTACAACTGTATAACCCCATTCTTGTAACATCTTTGGAAATAGTGAATACCAACCCCTACCATCAGGTTCATCAGAAGCAAATACACCTACTCTTTTATTTGTCTTATCAACAAATTGATCAATCATACTCTTCCAGGTATCCTTTATAGTATATCCTGGCTTATCCCAATAAGAACCTGAAGGAGCAGGTGTTGCAATAGCAAATGTATAGGTCCAGCTATGTTCCCATGGAGGAGATGCCCCACTTCTTACGGCTAACCAGGGCTCCATAGGAGTTCCTCCACTTACTCTTGGTATTTTATATCGCTCAGCAATCGTTGCTGACGGGATTTGAAGTGGAATGGGTTGGTTAGGTGGGCAGAGAAAATGAACTTTATCACGGGTCACAAGATTTTCTTCCAGACTCATTGCCTTTGCAGGATCACTCTCATTGTTTACTATAATAAGCCTTACAGGTAATTTACGTCCATATTCTTTAATATATATACCACCCTGTTTATTTATATCTTCAACGGCTGCCTTCTCTCCATAGACATTACCTTCACCGAATCCTGCGTGCATACCAGTTAAAGGAGCACAAACACCTATACGTATCTCTTTTGGGATTTCTTTCACTTGTCCATAACCATTTATATAAAAGATTCCCAACAAAAAAATTAAAGAAAAAACAATAATTTTTTTCATAGTATCAACTCCTCCTTTTCTATTCTACTGGTTAATTAATATAAATATTTTAAATACTTGTCAAGTAAAATTTTGGGTGTGTATTAATTTAAACCAAAATTGAAAGGCTAAAGTTAGTCATTGCGAGCACCCATAGGGTGCGTGTCAATCCGATGAAGTAGTTGAGAACCAGAATAGGAGCAAGAATTTATTTGACACAAATATTAATTTTAATTATATTTTTAGTGTTGCCGGAGTGGTGAAACTGGTAGACGCACGGGACTCAAAATCCCGCGGGGCTCACACCCCGTGTCGGTTCGAATCCGACCTCCGGCACCATGTATGGAACCAACGATCCCTGATGGAAGTCTGGTCGGGATCGACCATTCAAAAAAAGATATTCGACTTTTAAATAATAAAATAGTGGCTTTCCGAATTAATAATGAAGCCACAATCAAAAGACTAAAAATCAAACCTCCGAATATAGTCATCGGTCTTCCTGATAATCCCGATTGCTTTGAAGAAACAATTGTGCTAATAGGAGAAGAGATAAATAATACCATCATCGGGCAAGTCGTCTGGTGGTGGGGAATCCAAAAATAAGGAGGTCAAAAATGGGAATTTTTCTAATTATTATTGGTTTAATATGGGCAATAATTGGCTTTGCAAATATTATAACCGCTTTCTCAAAAGGAATTTCAGAAACAATGGGAACAATTAATCTCCTTGTAAATTTTGTATTATTTATTCTTCCGGGCCTTGCTGTTTCTGGGATTGGCGGATTGCTATTTAAATCATCAAGGTCAAAAAAGTTTGAACATCCGGTCAAAAAATGCCCAAAATGCGCCGAAACTGTAAAGGCCGAAGCATTAATCTGTCGTTACTGTAATTATGAATTCCCTAAACCAGAACCCAAACCGCCTGAACTCCAAAAAACTGTTGTTATAGGTGATAAAATTACCCAGGAAACAATAGACCATCTTTGGAATTTACGTAAAAATATCTCAAAAAATTTCGATTAATTTTTGATTGGCGAACGATTGGCGAACGATTGAGGAACGATTGACTATACCAAAATATTTCTAATTTATTGTTTTTATTACCTTTTTTATAATTTTTTCAAAAATTTTTTTGTCCAAATAATTTGTCAAAAAATCGCGTTTTTTTAAAATTTTTCCAAAACCTTTTTTAATCAATAAAATATCATTAACCTCTCGAATTTATTTCATTTTTTCATCATTTAACCTTTATTTTCCAATATCCAAAACCTTCCACCTCCCTACAATCAATTTTCTCAAAGGCTTAAAAAATAAACTTACTTCATTTGATTAGCCTTGCCTAATAGGTGACATTATAATTAATGTGATATGAAGATTTCCTGTATTGTTTTTCTAAGTTTTTTACGTTATAGATAATTCATTAAGATTTTGGGTTACAATTTATTTTACTTAAAAATTCAATTCTATCAGGAGGTGTAAGATGGGATGTAAAAAAGTGTTATTTTCGTTTTTTTTACTTTCAACTTTATTATTTTGTGGTTTTACACACCCCTTAGAGATTTATGCCCAGAAGATCGAACTAAGCTGGATATCATTTACACCTAAGGATAATCCTGAAGCTACTGCAATTAACAAATTTTTTATAAGCAGAGTAAATGAAAAGGCTAAGGGTGAGTTATTTATAAGGTATAGAGGTGGACCCGAAACCATTCCTCCATTTGATCAAGGTAAAGCTGTTCAGAAGGGTGTGGTGGATATTGCAATTGTTCCGGTTGGGTTTTATGAGCCTATTGCCCCTGGAGTTGGAGGTGCCATGCTTACCCAGATCTCATTAGAAGAGGAACGTAAGCCAGGAGGGGCATATGATTACCTTAATGAACTACATAAAAGAGGAGGTCTTTTTTACCTCGGAAGGGGAAATCCTTCGGAAGAATTTTTTGTTTTAAATCTTAGAAGCAAGAAGATTCTAAGGAAGGAAGACTTCATTGGATTGAAGATAGGAACTGCTACAGTTGCAAGGGCATGTACTACAGCCTGGGGAGCTACTGTGGTTAGTCTAAGTATGCAGGAATATTATTCTGCAATGGAAAGAGGATTAGTAGATGGGATTTCGAGCTGTCCTATAACTCAATGGGTTGCGCAGGGTTGTCATGAAGTAACAAAGTATACAGTTGATCATGGATACTACCAATCCACATTGGCCGTAATAATGAATTTAGATAGATGGAATAAACTTCCAAAGCATCTCCAAAATATAATTATGGAATCCATAATTCAATCTGAAAAAGATTGCAGAGAGCATGATAAAAAAGAACGAGCACATGCAAGAGAGAAGATGATAAAAGCAGGTGTTGAGTTTTATAAATTTCCTCCTGATATGGCGAAATGGTTTATTGAAACAGCTTATAATGCTGCCTGGGAATATCAAATGAAAAGATTCCCGGATGTTACTCCAAGGCTTAGAGAACTTTTATCAAAAAAATAAACTAATAACTTCAATTTGCATTAATCATTACTGAATTTCCCGATAAAAACTCATTCAATTCTCTTTAAGCGAGGATTGAATGAGTTTAATTTTTATTTATATTCATCAAATAGGATTTCCAAAGATGATTAAAAAATTTATCCTTATTTTCAATAAGATAATAGATTATATGGTTATCTTTGCAGGTATATTACTCCTTTTTTCTATGTTAAGTATCTGTGCAGAAGTTATATCGAGATATCTGTTTAATTTTCCATTCGGTTGGGTAACGGAGATATGTGAATACTCATTGGTTTATATAACATTTCTCGTTGCTGCATGGATTTTAAAACAAGAAAAACACATAAAGATGGATTTAGTCTTCAACAGATTAAATCCAAAACTTCAATCATCACTTAATATCTGGACTTCGATATTAAACACTATTGTATGTTTCATTCTTTTTTTGTTTGGTATTAGGGTCACATGGGAGCTTTTGAGCACACATTATTTTACTCCTACCATACTTGAGATTCCAAAATTTATTATAGTTGCGATTATATTCATAGGTTGTTTTACCCTTTTTATTCAATTTTTGATAAGGAGCTTTAATTTTATTTACGATAAAAATAATCACTCCTCAGATAAGATAAGTTCAGAAAGGATCCTGAAATCCTGAGGCAGGTGTAATAAATTTGGATTGGCCATTTGTAATTTTAATAATATTTGGTTCATTAGGTCTTCTTATGGCAACAGGGATGCCTGTTGCTTTCTGTTTTATGATAATCAATGTAGTAGGCATGTATATACTTTTTGGTGGGAAGGTTGGAATTGATCAACTTATTCTGAGTATTTATAGTTCTCTTGCAACATTTATCCTTGAACCAATCCCTTTATTTATACTCATGGGAGAAACGATGTTCCATTCAGGATTAGGCACAAATGTTGTTAATACATTGGATAAATTGATGGGGAAAATACCTGGTAGGCTATCATTGCTTGCTGTGGGGGCAGGTACCATTCTTGCGACTTTAACAGGTGTTAGTGTTGCAAGCACTGCACTTCTTGGGTCAATCCTTATACCAGAGATGGAAAAGCGTGGATATAAGAAGGCTATGACTTTGGGGCCAATACTTGGTAGTGGTGGGCTTGCAATTATGATCCCCCCAAGTGCCCTTGCTGTATTTTTAGGAGCGATTGGAGAGATATCTATAGGTAAACTATTAATTGCAATTATTTTCCCTGGTCTTTTAATGGCAGTGCTTTACTCTGCGTATATAATCATAAGATGCTCACTTCAACCACACCTTGCTCCATCCTATGAGATACCATCACTGCCTTTTAAAGAGAAGATTTATGCATTAGTAAAGAATGTACTCCCCATAGGGATTATAATTTTTCTGGTTATTGGTGTTATCCTTCTTGGGATTGCTACTCCATCTGAAGGTGCTGCTACAGGAACTCTTGGTGTTTTTATAATGGCCTATCTACAAAAGCGACTAAATTGGGAGGTAATAAAAAAATCGGTACTTGGTACACTTACAACAACCGGTATGATATTCCTAATCATTGCCTTTGCAAAGGCTTTTAGTCAGATTCTCTCTTTTACAGGGGCAACACAAGGGATGTCTGAATTTGCTATAAATCTACAAGTTCATCCCGTTATTATTTTTATTGGTATGCAGATAATTATTTTAATCCTTGGTTGTTTCATAAATGTTGATGCAATTATACTTCTTACTATACCTATTTTTATGCCTATTGTCTCTGCTTTAAACTTCGATCGTGTTTGGTTTGGGACAATCTCTCTCATAAATTTAGAGATGGCTCTTATAACACCTCCTTTTGGTCTTTGTCTATTTGTTATGAAAGGCGTTGCGCCTCCGGATACAACAATAGGTGATATCTATAGGGCCTCGCTTCCTTTTATTGGATTACAGATATTAACAATGGCTTTAATCATTATATTTCCATCAATTGCATTATGGTTACCAGGTCTTATGGCAAAATAGAATAATTGGAGAATAAATGTTTCAAGTTGAATCATTGGTATTATTAAATGAAAAATTAAATAAAGATTCTTATAGAATGGTAATAGATAGTGCTGAGATTGCCTCAGAGGCAAAACCGGGTCAATTTTTAATGGTTAGAATTACAGAGATTAATGATCCACTTTTTAGGAGACCTTTTAGTATCTTTAGAAAAACCGTAACAAAGTTCGATTCCTTAGGAATCGAAATTGTTTATAAAATTGTTGGTAGAGCAACAAGATTAATGTCAAAATTGAGACCTGGAGATAAATTGGATATAATAGGGCCTCTGGGACATGGATTTGAATTGCGTAAAGATAGGAAGACACATATCTTAATTGGTGGAGGAACTGGAGTAGCAACACTTTTTATGTTAGGAGAGGAGATAGCTAAAGAAAATAATTTTGATCTGTTTATATTGATTGGAGCAAAAAATAAAGATTCGGTAATCGTGGAGAAAGATTTTAGAAGTTTAAATGCCCATGTGATGGTTTCAACAGATGATGGTACATACGGTTATCATGGACTGGTAACAGAGATGTTTCTTGATCTTCTTGAAAATAAGAGTATTTCGACAGATTGTGCTGTTTATGCATCCGGGCCTGAATCTATGTTAAAGAGATTGGTTTTGATATGTAAAAAGTTCAATTTAGATGGTCAAATAGCAATGGAAAGGCATATGATGTGTGGTTTTGGGGCTTGTCTTTCGTGTGTTTGTAAAATTGATCCAAATAATATTTCAAATAAAAGGGATTTAAATTCTTCTTATATACAAATAATACCGGGAAGTAAATTTGGCTATGCACTTACCTGTAAGGATGGTCCTGTCTTTGATATGGAAGAGGTAATATTTGATGAATAATGAGATTGATCTCTCCATAGAGCTGGGGAAATTAAAGTTAAAAAATCCAGTGATGCCATCCTCTGGATTATTTGGATACGGGGTTGAATTTAAAGATCTTCTCGATCTTAATGGATTAGGGGCAATTGTTGTTAAGGGGACAACGCTTCAGCCGAGATATGGAAATTTTGAAAATCGTTTTACAGAAATTGCTGGATGTGCATCCTTAAGTACTATAGGGCTTCAGAATATAGGGGTTGAGAGGTTTATTAAGAAGAAATTGCCCCTTCTTAGGCAATACGAGACCCCTATAATAGTGAATATTGCCGGTGAAAGCCTCGAAGAATTTGTTAAAATAACAGAACTTCTTAATGAGGCTGAAGGGGTTTCTGGGATAGAGGTTAATCTTGCCTGCCCAAATGTTAAGGGTGGTGGAGCACAATTCAGTGAAGATCCTGATATGGTTTATAAAGTTTTGAGGGCAGTAAGGGATGCTACGGATCTTACCATTATTTCAAAACCATCTGCTGGTAAGATTGATATATCATATTTAGCAAAGGTTTGCGAAGATGCAGGTGCAGATGCGATTTGTCCAAACTATAGTGTAATGGGAATGGCGATTGATATTGAGACCAGAAGATCAAAGCTTGGCAGGAATATTATAGCATCTGTTGGAGGTCCGTGGATGAAGCCGATTTCTCTAAGGTTGGTATGGCAGGCTGCTCAGTCAGTAAGAATTCCCATCATAGGAGGAGGTGGAATAAGTTGTGCCGAAGATGCCATAGAGTTTTTCATAGCTGGAGCAAGGGCAGTTCAAGTGGGGATCTTTAATGTTATAGATCCAAAGATTATACCAAAAATTATAGGAGGAATTAAGAAATATTTATCGGATCATAATATTAAAAGGTTGACAGATTTGATAGGAACATTAAATTTATCTTAATTTAAAAAATCCTTAGAAAGGGGGAAAATTTAAATGGTTGACTATGGGAAAAAATATGATCGGCTTTATGTAGCAATTGTAACACCTCACAAAGATAATACCTATGATCCTGATGAGGAACAGTTAAGAAAATTTATTAGATTCTTTTTACAACCAAAATATGTAAAGGCTGGAATCGGGATCATAATAAACCCGGAGGCAGGAGAGGTATTTTACTTAACCCGTGAAGAAAAGAGAAGGAATGTTGAAATTGCGGTTGATGAAATTAAGGGGAAAGTTCCACTCTTTGCTGGTGCAATAGCTCCTTCTACAGCTGAGACCGTGCAGGTAGCAATAGATGCTAAAGAAGCTGGCGCTGATGGGATATTTATTATTCCTCCAATGGGTGCAATAGATATAACGACCGCATGGGATGCAGTTAAGTATCCAGAGGTGTGGCTCGATCTTTTGAAGGCAATAAGAAAAGGTGTGGGTGATATGCCATTTATCTGTCATCCTACCTGTAATCCAAGCATTAAATATGGAGAGGGCTTACCTGTTGAATTGGCTGTTAGAACATGTAAGGAGATACCTAATGTGGTGGGGTGGAAGATGACTTACAACTATACAGGATTTAGGATAGTTTCAAGAGCATTAAGAAAGCTTGATCAACATATTGGGATCCTTGGAGCACCTGCTGTTAATTTCCATGAAAACCTTGCTTCTGACTGTTTTGATGGAACTGTAAGTGGTTCCTGGAACTATGCGCCGGAGTTAATGCTGGAGCATATCTTGGCATGGCGCAAAGGGGATTTTAAGAAGGCCCTAAAGATCTGGAATTCAGGACTTGCCGAGATACAGGAGTACGTCTATTCCGAATTCTCAAGATTACATATTCGTTATAAGACAGCCACATGGCTTAGGGGATTTATCTCAAACCCATTTATGAGACCCCCGATGCCAAAACCACGAAAAGAGGAGATTCAGAAGCTGAAAGAGGTTCTATCAAAGGCAGGATTAAGTGTGATCAGTGATGATAAAATTAGAAAAGTTGTCAGACAATTAGAGCTGTGAATATTGATGTCATGTCTTTTAAAAAAGGGATAATTCAAGAAGAACTTAATACAGATATATTGGTAATAGGTGGAGGTGGGGCAGGGCTGTCTGCGGCAGTATCGGCTTCTGAAGAAGGGTTAGAGGTTATTGTTTCAGAGAAATGTAATTTTTTAGGCGGGACGACAGCCCTTTCGATTGGCTCAATAACTGCCTGTATGACTTCGTATCAGGCCCAAAAGGGGATAGAAGATTCTCCTGAGCTATTGTTCGAAGATATGAAGATACTAAATGGAGAATTGGATAAGTATGATAATAAAGAGCTATGTTGGATTTTAGTAAGGGAGGGTGGAAAGACGATAGAATGGTTAAGAAGCCATGGTTTTGAATTCTTTGGGCCGAGTCCTGAGCCACCTCATCGTGTAGCACGAATGCATAATGTAATTCCAAATGCATGGTCCTATCCATTTTTACTTCAGAGGGCAGGTCTTAAAAGGGGTGTAAAGTTTCTTCTTAATCATCAGGGGAGGCGTTTGATTTTTAAGGATGGTCGTGTAAAAGGTGCAATAATTTTGGACAGGAAGCTAAACAAGGAGATAGTGGTTTATGCAAGGCGGGCGGTTATACTTGCATGTGGCGATTTCAGTGGGAGTGAGGAGTTAAAGCAGCGCTACTATTCATCGGATTTTGCAAAGATTCCTGGTTATAATCCTGAATGTCAGGGAGAGGGTCATATAATGGCTATGGAGGTTGGTGCGCGAGTAGTGAATATGGAGGTTTATGAGAGGCCGAACATTAGGTTTATATCTGCACCGAAAAAGTTGTGGCATGAGCTTTTGCCGAATCATCCATGGCTCATAAAGCTTTATGCAGCAGGAAGCAAATTGTTACCGGAAGGGGTTTTTAAGAGACTTGCAAATCATATTCTTATAACAAGAGGGGCGCCAAATGATGCGTTATAT
>JBBIOI010000049.1:0-22952 GCA_037443425.1 Deltaproteobacteria bacterium | reverse complement strand
GTCGAGCATAATTCCAAGGATCTTCTCTGAAACATATGGATATCGATTATAGACCCTTGGCCTTACAAGTGCATCATAAAAATCTGCTATTGTTATAATCTTTCCAAAAAGTGTAAGCTTCTTCTTTCGTGTAAGCTTTGGGTAGCCACTTAGATCATACCTTAAGTGATGTTCGAATGCCCCATTAATCATCCTCGTTGACAATTCACCCCATTCCTTCATCTTTATAATTAGTTCTGCACCAATGAGTGGATGGGATCTCATGATAGCCCATTCTTCAGGGTCTAATTTCCCTTCTTTATTCAGAATCTCTTTAGGTATCCCTGTCTTTCCAATGTCATGAAAAAGACCTGCCATACCTAAGTGTGAAAGATGTTTCTTAGGAATTCCAATCCTTTGACCCAAGGCTATTGCATAAATGGCTACATTTACAGAATGGTTAAATGTATACTCATCATAATTTTTAATATTTGCCAATCCTAAGAGTGTTGATTCATCCTGTATGATTGCATTAACGACATTCTGGATTAATCTTTTAGCCTTTCTTATATTAACTGCCCTTTGACTATTAATACTTTCCGTTACTTCTTTCACTAAATTTAATGTTTTGAAATAAACCTCTTTTGAAAAGCGTTTCTGATCCTCTGAATCAATATATATATCTTCGTCCTTGAAGAATTCGAGCTTTCCTACATTAATACCACCAATGTTTCTGTACTCAAGTTGCTTTTTTACGTATAGATAATTACTTTCGTTATTCTCTTCAAGCCCTGAAATTAGGTAGATAAATTCCTTTAAATCCTCATCCTTTGCTTCATGAGAAAACTCAATCTCGCCTATCCATCGCTTTCTCATATCTTGAAGAAATCCTTTAAATATAGAATAATTATCCGCTCTTACCTGGACTCTTACATTATTGAAAAAAATATTGTCACGAACTATTTTAATATGCAGAGCTCCTTCTTTATTTATTATATTGTTAATTGTCTGTATACATTCATCTGTTAGCCGTTGGATAAAAACATTCTTTTTGTCATACAAGGATGTTCCTTTTAAAAGGCGATAAAATCTTGTTATAAATTCTGTACCAAATTTGGTGGCAAGATCATCATGATGTTCAGAACTATTTAATAGCATAAATCCTTCTTTTTTTAATGTATCAACTTTATCTTCAGCAATCATATTATTAAATTTCCAAATTTATTAACTCTTTATTGCCTGGAGGCATGCCTCTCTAACAGCCTCGTCCTTAGAATTTATCCCTTCCTCAAGGATTGCCTTTGCCTCAGGTGTTCCTATCATAGCCAATGCATTTGCAGCACCAACCCTGATAGCATCAACCTTTCCCCTGCTAAACCAACCTTTTCGTTCTAAGAGTTGACGTAGGATAGGTATCGCATCATTTGAACCAACCATTCCAATAGCATCAAAAAAGGCCTTTATCTCTGATGGTTCCCTTTTAGGAAATTCTTTTGACTGAACCATCTCAAGAAGGGGTAAAAGCGCTGCCTTTTTCCCTACTTTGCCAAGATTTATAGCGGCCATTGTCCTTATACGTATATCTTCATCATTTATTGCCTTTTGAAGAAGGGATATTGCCCTGGCCCCACCAATTAAACCTAAGGCCTGAACCACCTCTCTTCTTACACGAGGCTCTGGATGACTGAATGCCTTTTGTAGATATTGAATGCTCTGTTCCTTTCCTATACGACCCAATATGTATACAATATTTCGGACAAGGAACCATCTTTTATCCTCCAAGAAGGGTATGAATAATTCGATTGCGTTTTTCCCTATCTCTGAAAGCGCATCACACAATACCCTTCTCGTCTTTGAATTTTTTAATTCACCTAATAATTTTACAAGAGGTTTTATTGAATTTCTTTGTAAAAGCAATAAATAATTGCTTAGATCCTCAAGATTTATCTTCTCCTCCCTATCGAGTATCCTACCAATCCGTTCAATTCTGCTCTCTTCACCAGCATCCACGATAAGTTTACGTATAATCTCCATTTGCCAATCTTTAAGATCATAGGTTTTAATAATGATATAAACCCTCTTCATTAATTCTGTGGCTTTTTGAAAATCTCCTAAAGTAATGAGGGCGTCGTGAATCTTAAGTAAAAGATTTGCTGCAAGCTGGTATGGTTCCTTTTCCTTTTCGAGTGCCAATATTTCAAAAAGGATATCCGTAATATTAAAGACAAAGATAGGGTCTGTCTCTAATTCAACTTCTTTCTTTAATGCCTCGACCTCTTCTTGGGTTAGGAGATAAACATTTCTATTCGAAATGAAGGGCGAAGGTTCTTCAACTACCTTTGATAAAATCTCTTTTAAACTTACACCCTCCTCCCCCTCTTCTTCAAGAAGGTCTACCTCTACATGATGGGCAATAGGCTTAAAAACAAGTTTTTTACGGAACTGTTCTATATTTTCAGGAATGACAACTGGAGTCTCTTCTAAAAAATCATCTGTTGCAAGATAGCCAATGTGAATAAAATCTTTCTCCCATATCAGTGTAACAAGGTCATCTTCAAATTTGTTGATATTGTCAACTTCTCTTATTACATCGATTAATCCCTGAACCTCCCACTCTTCAAGGTCTTTTGTAAATCTTAACTCTCTTAAACCATCTTTATAAAATAGGAATGCTATACTTGTCTTTACATCCCTGTTTTCATATAAGACCTTGCCTTTAAATGAAAGTTCATACTCGCTTATCTGAAGCGAAAAGATATTATATTTATTCAAAAAGAACTGAAATTTTTTAAATAATTGTTCTCGGAAACCTTTCAGTGTTGGATTATCAGGAGGATAAAATCTAAAAGCCTTTATGGTCTTTATGAAGGAAGTTGTTAAATCACGGGCAAGCATCAACTCCTCGTCTGATTCTATCCCCTCTATAAGAGGCATCTCTTGGCCGATATCGATTGACCTTTTTTCTAATAGGGACTCTTCAGGCATAATCTATTATTCCTAAAATAAATTTAATTATATCTTTAAGGATTTTTATTAGATTGTCAATAACTTTTTCAACCCATCTCCCAATCTGAAAAGATCCTTAAGTAATTTTTCATGCAAATAATATGGTTCTAGCTATCATATTAACCCCACCTTGATTCCCCTTATCTTAAGTGGAGTTATGGAGGGATTAAATGCTTTAAGACTTTTTCAGAAAACCTTTTGAAAAAAACTTGACAAGTTTTAACCCTTAGCGTATAAAAACTTTGGATACTGTATACAATTTATGCTTATATGGTTTATAAAATTAAAATAAATCGAAAAAAAACCCTGAGAGAGATTGTCTACCAATCTCTAAAAAAGAGTATAATCCAGGGGAAAATAAAGGGAGGGGAACGTTTAAAAGAAGAGATCCTCGCCAATGAGATGGGCATTAGCAGAACTCCTGTAAGGGAAGCCTTCCATAAACTTGAGCAAGATGAGTTACTATATCGTTTACCAAAAGGAGGATTTGCAGTAAAAATTTTTAAAAAGGAGGATGTGGAAGAGATTTTTGGAATAAGAAGCGCGCTCGAAAGTTATGCTGCCTATTTAGCCACGTTATATATAACACCTTATGAATTATCTTTGCTCGAAAGTAAAATTAAAGAGTCTGAAGAGGCATTAATTAATGGAGAAGACGAAAAGTTAGTGAAACTTAATACAGAATTTCATGACTTACTTTATAAATCATGCAAAAGTAAAAAACTGATTGAGATGATCAATAACTTCCGTGACTACTTCTATCGCTACAGATCCACACTTCTTCATACTGAGGGAGGTTTTAAGTATTCTGTTGAAAGTCATCGAGAGATGCTTGAGGCAATGAAGAAAAAAAATCCAAGATTGGTAGAAAGGCTCGTTAGACAACACCTTGAAAGGGGAAAGAAAATCATCCTTCAGGAAATTGATGCAGGAAGGATTTCCCCTTAGATAGGAGAAAAGGCGTGGAAAAAAAGATACGTATATTAATAGCGAAACCTGGCCTCGATGGTCATGATCGTGGAGCAAAGGTTGTAGCTCAAGCATTAAGGGATGCAGGAATGGAAGTAATATATACTGGGCTTCACCAAACGATAGATCAAATTATAAATACTGCTATTCAGGAAGATGTAGATGTAATTGGTCTCTCTATTATGTCAGGTGCCCATCTTCCAATATGTGAGAAACTTATGAGAAAAATGAAAGAGATGAATATTGAGGATATTACTGTAGTGGTTGGAGGAGTAATCCCTAAGAGGGACATACCAATTTTGCAACAGATGGGGATTAAGGGGATATTCCCTGGTGGGACCCCTTTCGAAGAATCGATTAACTGGATCAGGGAAAATGTTAAACCTCGATCCTAATTAAAGGAGCTATTATGGGAGTGGCAAGATATATAAAAAATGAGAAGGATGAAATCCTTGACGTTATATTAGAATCTGGAATTCATGTTAAGCCTGTTTATACACAGAAAGATCTGGAAGAGATCGGATTCGATCCTGAGAAAGATCTCGCTTTACCTGGAAAGTACCCTTTTACACGCGGGATTCACCCACTTGGTTATCGAAGTCGCGAGTGGACCACCAGACAGTACACAGGGTTTGGAACTCCAAAAGAGACAAACGAACGCTTTAAACTCATGATTTCACATGGTCAAACAGGATTAAATGTAGCCTTTGATCTTCCAACTCAAATGGGGCTTGACTCTGATGATCCATTAGCCGAGGGAGAGGTTGGAAGGGTTGGAATGGCTGTTGATACGATAAAAGACTTTGAAATTGCATTTGAAGGAATTCCGCTCGATCGAATCGGTGTTGGACTTACAATAAATGCTGTAGCAAGCATTATACTGGCTATGTTTCAGGCAACAGCAGAAAAGTTTGGATATAAAAAGGATCGTATAAGTGCAACCCCACAGAATGATATACTAAAAGAAATGATTGGTCGGGGGGCATGGATATTTCCAGTAAAACCCTCAGTAAAACTTATAGGTGATGTAATTGAATACTGCATAAAAGAGCTACCTCGTACCAATCCTGTTAGTGTTTGTGGCTATCATATTAGGGAATCTGGCTGTTCACCATCACAAGAGATTGCCTATGCCTTCCAAATCGCCAATACTTACATTGAGGAGGTTCTCAGTAGAGGCTACAAGATAGACGATTTTGTTAGGGGATTTACGTTCAATCTAAATGTTTTTGGAAATCTATGGGAACAAGTTGCAAAGTTCAGGGCAGCAAGAAAACTCTGGGCAAAAAACCTTCGAGAACGCTACGGAGCAAAAGAAGATCGATCACTTTTCCTCAGGGGTATTTTTGGGGGTGGTGGATATGGAATGACCAAAGCCCAACCTGAAAATAACATTATAAGGGGAGCCTATTACGCACTTGCAGCAGCCTTAGGAGGAGCCCAGACAACAGCCCTCTGCTCTTTTGATGAAGCATATACAATTCCAACTCCAAGAGCCGCACTCCTCTCTCTTAGGACCTTTCAAATCTTAATGGAAGAGATTGGATTGAGGGATACTGTTGACCCACTTGCAGGTTCATATTTCATTGAGACATTGACAAAACAGATGGAAGAAAAGATCATTGAAGAAATGAGAAAGATCGATGAGGTAGGTGGAATGATAAAGGCAGTTGAGACTGGTTATGTACAACGAGAAGTTGCAAGGCAGGCTTATGAATTTGAGAAAGGGATCCAAAGAGGAGAATTGATTAAAGTCGGTGTAAACAAATATACGGAAGGTGAAGAAATGGAAGTTGAACTTCATGAATATCGCTGGGAGTCAGCGGAAGAACAGATTAGAAGACTAAAAGAGATAAGAAGACAGAGGGATAATCAAAAGGTGGTTCAGTTGTTAAAGGATCTCGAAAAGGCAGCTCGAGAAGGTAAAAATGTAATGCCTTATCTATTGGAATGCTGCAAGGCATACGCAACAATTGGCGAGATGACAAAGGTGTTTAAAGAGGTTTATGGGGAGTTTAAAGAACCGTCTATCTTTTAAAATTCTATTTCAGTAAAGGGGGAGACAATGCCATTTACTCTTTTTGGAAGAACTATAGGTAAGGTTGGTATCATTGGGTCTGGTAATATTGGTCCTGATATTGCGCTTCATTTCAGTCAAAGCCTTATGGCATATGATGTTTCTGTTATAATTGTTGATATTTTACAGAGTGCAATTGATGAAGGCAAAAAAAAGATCCATTCAAAAATCTTAAAGGCCATAGAGAAGGGAACTCTTAAAAAGGAAGACGAAGATAGGATCTTAAACAATATGCAATTTACAACTGATTATAAAAATCTTTCAGACGCTGATCTTGTTATAGAGGCAGCGTTTGAAAAGATTGATGTAAAACAGAAGATCTTTGAGGAATGTGAAAAGATATGTTCTGAGAAAACAATCCTTGCTTCAAATTCATCCCATATCGTCCCTGAAGAAATATTCAAAAATTTGAGAAATAAAAAAAGGGCCCTTGTCATCCATTACTTCTTCCCTGCAGAAAGAAATCCCTTGATTGAAATTGTACCAAGTAACGAAACAGATAATCAGCTTGTAGAATACCTTATGAAATTTTATGAATTTATTGGCAAGGCACCGATAAGGGTGAAAAGCCGCTATGGATATGCAATAAATCCTGTTTTTGAAGGATTGCTTCTTGCTTCAGCACTCACGGTGGAGAAGGGAATGGCTACGGTCAAGCAAGTGGACGCTATTGTTCAAAAATGTTTGGCTATGGGTGTTGGCCCCTTTACCGCACATAACCTCTCAGGTGGGAATCCTCTCACCCAACATGGTCTATCTGAAATGCACTCTAAAATCATGCCATGGTTTCGTTCACCAAAGATATTGGACAACCAAGTCAGATCCGCAGAACCCTGGGATGTAGCTAAAAAAGGGGAGAAAGTTGAATATAGCGAAGAAACTTATGAGGCCGTTTCTCATGAAGTAATGAGTGCCTATTTTGGAATAACCTGCGAACTTGTTGATAGTGGTATTACAAACATAAGTGATCTTGAGATGGCGATAGATCTTGGCCTTTCAATGAGCCCACCTTTTTCATTGATGAACAGCAAAGGAATAAGAAAATCATTAGAAATGGTTGAGAATTATGCAAGGCAAAATGATGGGTTTAAGGTTCCAGAGATATTGAAGAGACAAGCCTCTCTGGATAAGCCATGGAAGATTATGTATGTCTTAAAGGAAGACAGAGGGGATATTTCAATCGTTAAGATAAGGAGGCCCAGGGTTTTAAATGCACTTAATGACGATGTGATGGAACAACTAAGAGAGATATTCCTTGATATCCAGAAGGATACAAAGATTAAAGGTGCTATCCTAACCGGATTTGGGACAAGGGCATTCGTTTCAGGTGCAGATATTGGAATGTTAGCTTCTCAGAGATCACCCGAAGAGGCTGAGGCTACTTCCTTAAGAAGTGGATCAGTATTGAATCTGATAGAAAACCTTGGAAAACCTGTTGTCTGTGCGATGAACGGCTTGGCTTTTGGGGGTGGAAATGAATTGGCAATGGCCTGTACGGCAAGAATTGCAAGAAAGGGGCAGAAGGTGTTTATTGGTCAACCTGAACCAAGGCTTGGAATTATCCCTGGTAATGGTGGTACACAAAGGCTTCCAAGATTGATAGGAATCGAAAGGGCCTGGCCAATATTAAGAACTGCCAACCCTATCTCTTCTGCTCAGGCAAAAGAATATGGGCTTATCTATGATGAAGTTGAAGGTGATTTAATTGAAGCCGCAATCGAACTTTTAGAAAATATCATCTCAGGAAGAATAAAAATCCCAGCTATTCCCAAAGGTCCTATAAATATACCGGAAAAGCTTCCAGATGTTGATATTGGCCATCTTAGTAAAAAGATAGACAGTATTCTTCAACGAGCAATACTCGAAGGGGCAAAGATGACCCTGGAAGAAGGTTTAAGGCTTGAGGCAAAGCTCTTTGGCGAATGCTGGCTAACAAAAGACATGAAGATCGGAATGGAGAACTTTATGAAAAATGGGCCAAGGGTTAATGCTAATTTTGTGCATGAATAATGATGAATGAGAATGCTATTAACGTAGGCGACTGGATAAGAAAGTGGAGTATCCTCCAACCTGAAAAAAAGGCATTATTTTTTGAGGATCATCCAATAACATATCTTCAATTAAATCATAGGATTAATAAACTATGTCATCTATTAAACGAATTAAGAATTAGAAAGGGAGACCGAATTGCTGTCCTTCTTCACAATTCCCCTCAATACATAGAGATTTTTTTTAGTATTTCAAAGATCGGAGCAATAATGGTTCCTTTAAATTGGCGTTTAGCCAGACCCGAGCTTGAATTCATACTGCGGGATTGCACCCCAAGCGCCCTTATCTTTGAATCTGAATTTGAACATTTAGTAACACCCATTAGATCAAATATCTCTTTTTTAAATATGCATTATATTGAAGTTGGAAATAATTTTATTGATTGGGCTATACCTTACGAGCAAACAATCGAAAGTAAACCCTTCAACGAACCGATTATAGATTACCCCGTTGGAGGAGAAGATCCCCATTTAATAATGTACACCTCCGGTACAACAGGTTTGCCAAAAGGGGCAGTACTTTCTCATCGGAAGACTTTTTTTAATGTCCTCAATGCTGATGTCTTCTACAAGCTTACTTCTGAAGACATAATGATTGTCTCAAGACCGATGTTTCACTCAGGTGGACTATTAGTTGATTCTGCGCCGATTCTTTTCAAAGGAGGTACAATAATACTTAAAAGAAGGTTCCGTCCTCATGAGATACTTGAAACGGTGGAGCGATATAAAGTAACAATCCTTGAACTACCTGCAACGGTGTATCAATTTATTTTAAATGAGTGTGATATATCAAAGTATGACCTAAGTTCAGTTAAATGTTTTTTCACTGGTGGTGAAAGAATTTCTGTAACCCTTTTAAAAGAATATTTAAATAAGGGTATAATCATTTCACAGATTTTCGGTCAGACCGAAGCCTCTACTATTACTTTTCTTCCCAAGGAAAAGGCCATCGAAAAGATAGGTTCTGTTGGATTACCTGTATTTCATGGTGAGGTAAGAATTGTTAATAAAGATGGAAAAGATGTGCTCCCTAACGAAATAGGTGAAATAATAATAAAAGGACCAACTTTAATGAGTGGATATTGGAATCGTCCAGATCTGACTTCTGAAACAATCAAGGATGGATGGCTCTATACGGGTGACTTAGCTAAAAAAGATAGTGATGGATATATATATATAGTTGATAGAGAAAAGGATATGTATATAAGTGGGGGAGAAAACATCTATCCTGCTGAGATTGAAAAAATTTATCTTACTCATCCTAAGATATTCGATGCTGCGATTATTGGAGTAAATGATGAGAAATGGGGAGAAGTTGGAAAGGCCTATCTTGTGCTTAAACCAGGAGAAAACATGACTGAAGAAGAAGCTTTAAAATTCCTTAATGGAAAGATAGGTAAATACAAAATCCCTAAATATGTTGAATTTGTAGATGAACTGCCGAAAACGGCCAGTGGTAAGGTACAGAAGTTTATATTAAAACAATGGCATGAAAATAAGCGATAAAATGGAGATTCAATCATTAATGGCAGGAGGAATAAATGGCTGAAAAATTTTACCGGTTAGGTTGCGATATCGGTGGAACTTTTACCGATTTTGTACTTCTCAACGATAAAACTGGTGAATTGAAGATTTTTAAATGTCTTACCAGTCCAAAAGACCCTTCAGATGCAGTGGAGTTTGGAATTAGGGAGATGGAGAAAGAGACCCCTGGCTTCGTAGAAAAAATGGATGAAGTAATACATGGCACAACATTAGTCATAAACTCTATTATAGAAAGAAAGGGAGCTAAAACTGCATTAATAACCACAAAAGGCTTTAGGGATGTTCTGGAGATTGGAAGAGGAATAAGATATGCTCCTTACGATATTTTTGCAGAATTCCCTAAACCTCTTGTACCAAGACATCTTAGATTTGAGGTGGATGAAAGGGTCCGAAGCGATGGAAAAATCCTGAAACCTCTAAACCCTGAAGAGGTTAAAACCGTCGTTCGAAGGCTTCTCGAAATGAATGTTGAATCAGTTGCTGTATGTTTGATCAACTCTTTTGAAAACCCTTCCCATGAATTAATGATTAAAAGGATTATCGAAGAAGAGGCACCTGGAATTTCGGTCTCAATTTCATATCATGTTTTACCTCAAATTAAAGAATATGAAAGGACAAGTACAACCGTAACCAATGCATATGTAAAACCATTAACAGAAAAATATCTCTCAAGGCTTGATCAAAGATTAAAGTCATTGGGTTTTGACGGTAAGCTTTTCATTATGCTCTCAAGCGGTGGAGTAACCTCTGTGGAAATTGCAGCTGAATTTCCTGTCAGGATAATCGAATCAGGTCCCACGGCTGCTGTTATTGCTGCACAATATTATGGCAGGCTATTCAATATTTCTGAAATGTTCTGTTTTGATATGGGGGGAACTACAGCAAAGTCATGTCTTATCCAAAAAGGAGTGGCAGGAATAGTTCCAACCTTTGAGGTTGGTCGTGTACAGAGATTTATGAAAGGTAGTGGTCTAACCATTCAGGTGCCGGTTGTTGATCTGATGGAGATTGGAGCCGGAGGTGGGAGTATTGCAAAGATAAGTCGAATGGGAACTCTTCAGGTAGGACCAGAAAGTTCTGGAGCAGATCCGGGACCGATTTGCTATGGAAGAGGAGGCACTGAACCATGTGTAACAGATGCTGACCTTATGCTCGGATATCTTGACGAAAACTATTTCCTTGGTGGAAAGATGAAACTTGATAAAGAAGCTGCAAAAAAGGGGATAGAAGAAAAGATTGCGAAACCCTTAGGAGTCTCTCTTATTCAGGCTACATGGGGTATACATGATCTTATAAATGAAACTATGGCTGCTGCAGCTAAGACTCACATAGCCGAAAAAGGTGGAAATCCAAAGATTGTAACTATTGTCGCATTTGGTGGAGCAGGACCTGTTCATGCATATGGGTTAGCAAAAAAATTAGGTTCCCGTCGCATCTTGATACCACCCAATGCAGGTGTTGGGTCTGCCTTAGGATTCTTCACGGCCCCTCGAGCATTTGACCTTCTTAGAAGCCATAAAATCTCACTTGAGGCTTCAGACTTCAAGGAAATAGAGAATATTTTTCAGCAAATGGAGAAAGAGGCACTAGCTATTTTGGTAAAAGAAGCTAAAGAAAAAGATATCCAGTTTGAACGCTCACTGGATATGCGTTTTATTGGTCAGGGTTCGGAAACCCATGTCCCAATATTGCAAAAAGATTTTACCAAACTAAAAAAAGAACAGGTCCGCCAACTCTTCGATGAGGTATATCAAAAACTCTATGGACGAACTTATCCTGATTCAGAGGTTGAATTCATCAATTTTAAACTGAGGGCATCTTTACCAGAACGGTTAATCCAGTTTCCAAGGCTTGAACAAAATGGTAAATCTATAACCAGTGCAATAAAGGGAAAGAGGATGGCCTTCTCACAAATTTCAAAAGAATTTATTCCTTATACAGTTTTTAATAGATATTTACTTCCTCCAAAGGTAGAGTTTCAGGGACCGGCTATTATAGAAGAAAGGGAATCAACTCTTGTAGCAGGTGAAGATTGTACGATTTATGTGGATGAGCTTGGATTTCTCTGGGTGGATATTAAAATTGAGTAAAAATTTTAATGGGGCTAAAATATGATGAGAAAAAAATTTGACCCAATAACCTTAGAAATCCTTTGGCGGAGGCTGATTTCTATAGTTGATGAGGCTGACAGTGCTGTAGCACGCACAGCCTTCTCAAGTCTTCTTAGGGATGCTCATGATTATACGTGTATGTTTACTGACAGAAAGGGGAGGGAACTTGCACAAGGAACTTTTGCAACCCCTGGTCAATCTGGGGCAATGGCCCTTGGTATAAAAAATCTTATAAATAAATTACCGATAGATAATTTTAAACCTGGTGACGTCTTTATAACTAATGATCCCTGGGCATTGGCAGGTCATCTAAATGACATCTGTGTGATAAGTCCCATATTTTTTAAAGAGAAATTAGTGGCTTTTACGGCTTGTGTCTTTCATCACTCTGACATTGGAGGTCGTGTTTCTTCTGATAATCATGATGTATTTGAGGAAGGTCTTTTTATTCCCTTGATAAAACTTTATGATGGAGGAGTTCTTAATCAGTCTTTACTGGATATGATTCGTTGGAATGTAAGAACACCCGATGAGGTAATAGGTGATATTCGATCACAGATTGCTGCAAATCATGTATGTTCAGAAAAGATATGTCAAATGCTTAAAGAAAATGATATGGAGGATATCGACGACTTAGCAGAAGAAATAATATGTCGAACCGAAAAAAGTATCAGAGATGAGATTGAAAAGGTCCCAGATGGAATCTATACCTCCGAAGGGAAAATAGAACAGATGAAGGGTAAACAGGAAGTGTTGATCAAGGCCTCGGTAGAAGTGAAAGGAAGTGATATTACTGTAGACCTTGAAGGATCCTCTCCGCAAGTAGACTGGGGAGGCAATGTTGTTTATAACTTCACCTATGCATATGTATTTATGGCAATCAAAAGTATATTCGGTCCAGATATACCAAACAATGAGGGTTGTACAAGACCTTTAATCCTAAAAGCACCAGAGGGAAGCGTTGTAAATTGTAGGTTTCCGGCTGCTGTAGCCGCACGCCTTGTTATAGGACACTTCTTGACTGAAATCATATATAGGGCCCTATCACAAGTCTTACCTGATAGGGTCATTGCCTCCTCTGGAGGAACACCTGCACAGATGAACGTCTTTTACGGGAGAAGGCATGATGGAAGGCCTTGGCATTCTGTTATCATTCGTGGTGGTGGAATGGGGGCAAGTGCCCATAGTGATGGTAAATATGTATATATATTTCCTGCAAACGGAGCCAATACACCAGTCGAAGTTTTTGAAAGTGATACTCCTCTCATAGTTGAGAGAAGGGAACTTATACCTGATTCTGGTGGCCCAGGAAGAATGAAAGGAGGGCTTGGCCAGAGAGAAGTTTTTAAGGTTCCTGATGATGAATATGCACCTATACCACCTGTCAATTTAGGAATTCAAGCTGGTAGACATATCCTTCCTCCTGAAGGACTCTTTGGAGGAAAACCCGGAGCTAAGGCGCGTTTCTTAGTAAATGGAATTCCAGGAAATCCATTTGGATTAACACAACTTAAACCTGGCGATGTTGTAATTATTGACTCTGCTGGAGGGGGTGGTTATGGAAATCCCTTAGAGCGTGATCCAGAAATGGTTGAACAAGATGTATTGGAAGGATATGTAACCATTGAAAAGGCTAAGGAAGACTATGGAGTATTGATTGATCCTATAACTTTGAAAGTTGACAAAGAGGGAACGAAGATATTAAGGGAGAAAATGGTAAGACATTAACTGAAAAATTCTATCTTTTGGCAATAGATGGTAAAAACAGTGCAATCTGTGGGAAGATCATAATGAGTGCCATAGCAATGATATCAATGATTAAAAATGGAATACTCGCTTTATATATCTCTCCCATACTGTAATGAGGTGCTACTGCCTTCATTGTGTATAATACCAACCCATCAGGTGGTGAAATAGTCGCCATTTCCATATTGATTAATAAAATAGAACAAAAAACCAAAGGGTCAAAACCCAATTTTTTCAAAATCGGCATATAGATGGGAAGTGCAACCATTAAAATTGAAAGAGGTTCCATAAATGTTCCAAGGAGGATCAGAATAAGTTGCATTATAATGACAATTATAATAGGGGAAAAGGGGAGTCCTGTTGCAATATTTACAAGATTTGAACTCGCTCCTGTATAGGCAAGAAGCTGTGAAAATGCAGTTGCACCCGATAAAATCATAAACATCATTACTGTAATCCTTACACTACTTATTATTGCTTTTTTTACCATATCAGGTTTGATCCCTTTATAGATAAAAGCCAAGATAAAACAGATAAGGGCTCCCGAGGCAGCTGACTCAGTGGGGGTTGCAATTCCAAATATTATTAATCCAATAACCGAGAATATTACTAAACCTAAAGGTAGGATATATTTTGCTGTTAGAATTATCTTAACTCTAAAAGAAACTTTTTCTATTTCATAATCAGGCGCAAGGCTTGGATTTATAATGCACAAAAATATAATATATACTGCAAATAGAGTTGCCATTAAAAGGCCCGGAAATATGATTGAAAGCAGAAAATCACCTACAGAGATCTGAGCAAGACTTGCAAGCAGGACACCCAATGCACTCGGCGGAATCATAGCAGCAAGCGTCCCGCAACCCATTATTGGACCCAATGTTACCTGATATTTATACCCCCTTTTTTCCATCTCTGGAAGAATTGTCTGGCCGAGCATTGCACAACCTGCCATTGCAGAACCTGAAAGGGTTGCAAAAAGAACACCACCTCCAACTGCAAGAAGGCTGAGTCTCCCAGGTATCCTTCCAATCCATTTCTCTATAGCCTCCATCATATTCTGGGCGATACCAAAAAGAAACATTATCTCTCCCATTAAAAGAAAAAGTGGTACTGGTAGAAGTGAAAAAGAGGTTATTGACCTAAAGATGCTTAAAATTAGTTGCGTTAATCCTACCTCTCCCCAGAATATATAAGAAAAGAGTATATTAATGAATAGAAATGCAAAGGCAACAGGAACTCCGATAAAGAAAAGACCAATCAGAGATGAAAGAATGATTATAAATATTAAAAACCAATCCATATATTCTAAAAATTAATTATCCCTCTTTGTTAATAAATTTCTTCCTTTCATTAAAACTTCGAGGAGCAATGGGATACAACCTATCGGTATGATCATTATAATTATAGCAATAGGTGTCTCCATAATCGTTGGATTAAATACCCTTCTTTTATAATGATCGTAAGTTGTAATAAAGCCATAATAGATTAAGACAACTGAGACAATTCCAACTATTGCATTGTTTATATTCATAAGGAGATTCTTTTTAAACCCTCTTGTTTTTCCAATAAATACATCTATCACAACATGACCATCCTCTTTAAAGACCCATGCTGTTGCGAGAAATGTAATATATAAAAGTAAGATCTCTGTAACTTCTGTTGCCCATAGAAGAGGTGAACTAAAAAAATATCTCAGCAATAAATCAAGGCAAACAATTACAACAAGGGCCGCCATATTTATGGAGGCCAGACATAAAAAAACTTTATTAATTATTAAAAGGATCTTTCCTATAAATTGCATGAAGTTCTATTTGATTAAAAAACTTTAAACCTTTTCTTTAATATCCCAATAATTTTTTTATCACTTTTACTTCATCAGGGACCTTTTTTTCAAGGTCCTCTAAAAATGCATAATTTGCAGCATCAAGAAATTTTTTTGTATCCTCGTCTGAAAATTTAATTCTTTTTATACCTATCCTCTCCATCTCCCCTTTCTCTTTCTCTATCTCTTTTTCAAAATAGGCCTTCATTTCTGGTTCAAATCTAATAGTGATCTCATGTATCTTATTCTGTGTTGCACTTGAAAGTCTATTCCAGTAGTCAAGGTTCATAACGAAAAAAGTATTCTGTCTTGGATAAAAAGGTATATCAATTACATATTTGCAGAATTCCAACCATCCCCACTCTCTTGGACCTAAAGTTGGCCATCCAAATCCTTCAACAACCCCTCGCTGTAAAGCTGTATATGTCTCACCAAATGTTACCGTAACAGGAACCATACCAAGCCTCAGCATCATTTTATCGTATTTTGCCGCAGTCCTCATCTTTAGACCCTTAAGATCCGCAAGACCTTTTACAGGCTTCTTTACATATAAATAAAATGGATCATAAAGCCAAGTTCCTATTAGCATCATATTTATTTTTTTGTGTCTTTCTACAAAGTAATCCCATATCCCTCCTTTTTCCCTCTCTTTCTTAAAATCATATTTTGAAAGTGATATAGCGTCTGCTTCAGGAAGAATTCCCATATAATAAGCAGCAGGTATGAAACCAACCTGAAAAATCCCCTTTCTTATTGCCTCTGGTTGCTCGAAAGGAGGCATCACCTCAGGACCACCAATCCATGTAATTTTTAATACATCCTTAAGCTCCTCATTAACCCTTTTTATCCAGACTGGTATTTGAGCACAAAGCCTGTGATCCTTAGGTAAAAAAGATACTGCCTTTAATTCGATGGTCTGAGCTATTGCTTTTGTATTTGATAATGCCAAAAAAAATATTAAACAAACAGCAAAAAATCTAATTATTTTCCCCATAATTGTCTCCCTCCTTTTTTCTTGATTTTTGAAAATAAAATAAGTATACTGTATCCAAAATTAAATCAATAAATATCAATTGTGCGGATAATTGTCAAGTTTTTTAATGAGACCTCTGAAAAAAACTATTCAAAAATCTCTTTATAAATGGGGAGGTGGGGTGAAAAAGCCTTCGGGCGGATACCTTTTATAGAGTAGCACTATTGATAAATCCCCCCAGTCAATCAAAGACTTTTTTAGGGGTCTCTCAATTTGATAGTTCTGAAAAACTATTTAAAAATTTTTCAGATTGAGGATGTTGAAAAAACATTCAAATTTTATATAAATTGAACTATCCCAGATGGTCACTACGAGGAGAAGCAGAAGCAATCTATTCCATATTTTCATCCTGAGCTAAGCGAAGAATCTATGAGATTTCCACGCATCTTCTTGGGGTGCTCGCAATGACTGATAAAATAACGAGAAATTTATGAAAAATGAAATATTAAAGGATATATCTTATGATCCAGAAAGAGGAGGTCTCTTTTATAAAGAGACAAGGTATCTCTTTATTAGACCCGAGGTTATTATTACTTTTCAAAAAGAGATAGAAAAAGAACTTGGTGAAAAGGCTCATCCAATTCTCTTCAAAAGTGGGCTTTGTGGTGGGATCTTATCATCAAAAAGATATCAAGACATTTATAAGCTCTCGGATGAAGAGACAGTCCATTTCATGTTAGAAATGGGAAGACAGATTGGATGGGGACGCTTTGAATTAGAATTATTTAATACAATAAAAAGGTATCTAAAAATTAAGGTCTACTTTTCACCCTTTGCAGAGGCTTATGGACCCTCAGAAAGGCCTGTATGTCATTTTATACGTGGAGTTATTGCTGGTCTTGGATCTGTTGTATTTAGAAGTGAGATTCATGCAGAAGAGATTAGATGTTTATCAATGGGCAATCCTTTCTGTAGTTTTGAAATAAAGGGAATTAATTTATTCTACAAATAAATAATTGACTTCTATTTTCTTTTTATTTAGTATTTAATAAAAAATGGGAGATCCGAAGATGGGAAAGACGTTTATGCCAAAGATTCGTAATGAAAGGGAACTTAAACGTCTCCAGCTTGAAGGACTGAAATGGACAGTAAATCATGTCTATAAGAATTCTGAATTCTACAGGAAAAGATTTGATGAAGCTGGGATAAAACCGCATCATATAAGATCACTAAAAGACCTTCCCAAACTTCCTTTTACAACTGCTAAAGACCTTCAGGAAGGTTATCCCTTTCCACTTAGATCTGTTTCATTTGATAAGATAGTAAGAATCCATGCCTCTTCTGGAACAACAGGAAAAAGAAAAGTTCTCTGCTATACTCAAAAAGATATTAATGACTGGGCAAACATGTTTGCACGCTGTTACGAGATGGCAGGTCTTACAAAAAAAGACCGAGTTCAGATTGCTGTTGGCTATGGCCTATGGACTGCTGGTGTAGGTTTTCAGCTTGGTTGTGAAAGATTTGGGGCAATGGCCATTCCTATTGGTCCAGGCAATATCGATATGCAATGTCAGTTCCTTGAAGATTTCCAATCAACCGTCCTTTGTGCTACTGCCTCAATGGCTCTACTTATGGGTGAAGAAGTGCATAAAAGGGGACTAAAAGAAAAGATTGCTTTAAAAAAGGTGATCATGGGTTCGGAACGTTCAAGTGAGGCAATGAGATCGAAGATGAAAGAGCTTCTTGGTGTAGAGCATGTATTTGATATCCCAGGGCTTACAGAACTCTATGGGCCTGGAACAGGATTGGATTGTATATACCATGAAGGGATCCATTATTGGGCAGATTACTATATCCTCGAAATCCTAAATCCTGAAACACTCCAACCCGTCAATCCAGGAGAAGTCGGTGAGATGGTTGTTACAACACTTCGTAAAGAAGCAGCACCTCTGGTGAGATACAGGACAAGGGATCTCACAAGAATTATTCCAAAGCGATGTTCTTGTGGATCTATACTCCCCATGCATGATCGAATCCTTGGCCGTTCGGATGATATGTTTATATTCAGAGGTGTAAATATATATCCAAGCCAGATCGACCATATCCTTTCAAATATAAAAGGAATTGGAAGTGAATATCAGATACATTTGGAAAGAAAAGAAGACGGCAAGGATTATATGACTATCAAAGTTGAAAGACAGGAAGGAATGGATTCATCTTTAGACCTCACATTGATTAAAACTATTGAGGAAGAGATAAAGAAAAAAATCCTTGTAAGTGCTAAGGTTGAATTAGTGGATTACGCTACGCTTCCAAGGTCAGAACGTAAAAGTAAAAGGGTTTTTGATCATCGAGAATTTTAAAAAAGGAGGTGGTAGAGAAAAATAATCTTGGATGACATAAAAAAATAGATTTTAATCAAAAAAATCGAAAGGAGGGAAAAGAATCATGAAAAAAAGTATTAAATTTATCTTTATATCATTTTTAACATTATCAATTTTAGCGATTGGGTCTTTCTCATCACCAACAAACGCACAGATTAGACTAAGTTATGCAAATTTTCCTCCTGCTCCAACATTCCCATGTGTTCAGATGGAAAGGTGGAAATCAGAGGTTGAAAAGAGAACAGGGGGTAAAGTTAAGGTCGATACATATCCTGGTGGGACACTTCTTCATGCAAAGAATATGTTTGATGGAGTCGCTGCAGGGACAGCTGACATCGGCAATACATGCACTTCATACTTTCCAGGAATGTTTCCGGTAGTGGAAGCTGTTGACCTTCCTCTTGGATGGCCAAGCGCAACTGTTGCAAGTGCAGCACTCTTTGACCTTGTACAAAAATATAAACCAAAGGAACTCGAAAGATTCAAGATTATAACCATGTTTACCTGTCCGCCTGCAAATATTATGTCAATGAAACCAATCCTTAGCCTTGAGGATTTAAAAGGCTATGAGCTTAGGGCCTCTGGGACAGGTGCAAAGATACTTGAACTTCTTGGTGCATCTCCTGTTGCAATGCCCCAGTCTGACGTTCCAGAAGCCCTTCAGAAGGGCGTCATAAAAGGTAATGTCTCTTCTCTTGAAGTAATGAAAGACTTTAAATATGCTGAATATTGTCGTCATGTCACTGCTAATGTGAACTTATTTGTTGTCTCTTTTGCCGTTGTGATGAATAAAAATAAATGGGAATCACTTCCTCCAGATGTAAAAAAGGTTATTGACGATCTTGCCAAGGAACAGGCTATCTGGACAGGGAAATATGTGGATAATCATGTGAAAGAAGCCATGAAATGGTCTATCGAAACATACAAGAATCCTCCGGTTCAGGTATACAAGCTATCTCCCAAGGAGATCTCAAGATGGTATGCCCTTTTAAAACCGATGACAGATAAATATATTAAAGATGTGACGGCAAAAGGACTTCCTGCAAAAGAGATTCTTGAAGAGGTTTTAAGGCTTAAAGAAAAATATAGTAAAGAATTTCCAGAATAGACTAAATTTTTAAGGAGAAGGAGAGATATACCTCCTCCTTCTCTTTAACACCTTTAGCGAGCATTTAATTGATGTTAACTTTAATTGAGAGATTCTTTAAAAACCTGAGTAAATGGTTTGCATATATCGGAGGGATTGCCCTTCTTTCGTTGACTGCCATTGCATGTCTGAATATGGCATTTAGACCCCTCGGGGCTCCTTTAAAAGGTGCATATGAACTTGTTGGATTTATGGGCGCAATGGTTGTTGCCTTACCCTTAGGTTATACACAGATTTCGAGAAGTCATATCTCAGTTGATATCCTATTACCTTATTATTCAAATCGCACAAAAAGAATCATTGATGCAATAAACTCATTTATATGCTTGATATTTTTTATTCTTGTCACTTGGCAGAGTGCTGAATACGCAACATCCATATGGAAAAGGGGAGAAACCTCAGAAACACTCAGAATCATATACTATCCCTTCGTATATGTTCTTGCTATCTGCTGCCTTCTACTCTCTATAATCCTTTTAGTTGATTTTTTAAAATCGATCTCCTTGATTAAGGAGGAGACTAAAAAGTGACAGGCATCATTGGAATCATTATTCTTTTGGGGGTAATGATTATTCTACAGATGCCTGTTGGATTTTCAATGGCTATTGTTGGATTCTGTGGATTATGGTATGTCACAGGCTTAAGGTCAGCGCTTTCAATGATAGGTACTGATACATGGGCAAATTTTTCTTCTTATGGCCTGACCGTGATTCCACTTTTTATCTTTATGGGAACGATATGTTTCTATTCAGGAGTGAATAAAAAACTTTATGATACTGCTTATAAATTGTTCGGTCGTACAAGAGGTGGAATTGCAATGGCTACAATAATGGCATGTGCTGGATTTTCAGCCATCTGTGGATCAAACAATGCGACTGCTGCTACTATGTCCACAGTAGCACTTCCTGAAATGAAAAAGTATAACTACAATAAGGCTCTTTCTTCAGGCTCAATTGCATGCGGTTCCACCCTTGGTGTTGTCATACCTCCAAGCGTTGTTCTGATCGTTTATGGTATCCAGACAGGTCAATCAATAGGAAAACTCTTCTGGGGTTCGACAATACCAGGCATTCTTATGGCATTACTTTTTATTTTCACTGTTTATGTGATATGTCTAAAGCATCCTGATTGGGGCCCTGGAGGCCCAATGGTTAATATCTGGGATAAGATTAAAGCACTTCCAGGAATGGCAGAGATGATTATACTTTTTGGGCTTGTTATGGGTGGGCTCTATACAGGGGCTTATACCCCAACTGAAGCTGGGGCAGCAGGCACATTCTTTGCCTTATTGATTGCCTTTTTAATAAGAAGAAAACTCTCATGGCAAGGGTTTATATCTTCTATTATTGATACCCTCAGGGTTACATGTATGGTCATTGTTATTGTTTGGGGGGCTGTCATATTTGGCCGTTTTCTAACAATAAGCAGACTTCCTTTTATGGCAGTTGATCTCGTATCAAATCTTGATGTTCCACCATATCTGGTAATGATTTCAATATTGATTATATATGCAATTGCAGGAATGATAATGGATGCTTTGGGGTTTTTACTCATTTCAATTCCGATCTTTTTCCCTATTGCAATAAAATTGGGTTACGACCCCATATGGTTTGGATGTATTTTAACAGTTGTAACTACAATGGGCGCAGTAACGCCTCCAGTGGGTATATGTGCTTATGTAGTTTCAGGTATGTCGGATGATATACCTTTGTCTGTCGTTTTTAAGGGGGTTTTGTGGTTCATTCCAGCTTATTTTATAACAATGGCGATCATTATGATATATCCAGAGATCGTCCTTTTTTTACCAAGTTTGGTAAGATGATTATTAATTTAAAAATCTAAAAAGGAGGAACCCATGAATGCAAAGATTAAGAAGATTCTTTATGCTACAGATTTAAGTGATAACTCAGCATATGCATTCCGATATGCGGTTGATATGGCGCAGAAAAATGATGCAAAAATAGTTATATTCCATGCTATTGAACCTATCCCACCTTATGTAAGGCATTATGTCATGCCATTCGAAGATGAGTCTGAGTGGGAAGAAAAGATGAAAAAAGAACAAGAACTAACAGCGAAAAAGATAAAGGAGCGACTTGAGGATTTTTGTAAAAGGGAGGCACAAAGAATACCCTGTTTAGACCTTATTTTGAAGATTATTGTAAAAACAGGATACCCAGTTGAAGAGATTATAAGGACTTCGGAAGAAGAAGATTGTGATGTGATTGTCCTTGGAACACACGGAAAAGGATTTCTCCTCGAAACCTTCCTGGGAAGTGTTGCCCGTTCGGTTCTTGATCGGACAAGAAAACCTGTATTCATTATCCCACTTCCTAAAAAAGAGGAGATCTCTTTTGATGAAGGAATTTGAGATGAAAAGGTTCGATTACTTAATACCAAAAACAATGGATGAACTGTCTTCACTTTTAAATCAATACGGGAATAAAGCAGCCCTAATCGCCGGTGGAACGGATATCATGGTGATGATTAAAAAGAATGAGATATCGCCTGAGGTCCTTATATCTTTAAAAGCAATAGAAGGATTGGACGAGTTAAAGTTTGATGGAGATCTTAAAATTGGATCTATGGTTACTCACAGGTTGATTGAAAAATCGAACTTGATTCGAAAGCACTTCACTGCGCTTTCAGATGCAGTTGATGTTTTAGGTTCTGTTCAGATTCGAAATGTCGCAACAATTGGTGGAAACATATGTAATGCTGCCCCGTCCTGTGATACAGGGCCTCCACTTCTTGTTCTAAATGCCCGGCTGAAGTTAAAATCCTCAAAGTCAGAAAGGATCGTCCCGATTGATAAATTCTTTAAAGGACCAGGGGAGACAGCCCTTGAGCCTGGAGAAATCCTAACAGAGATCCTCATTCCCAAACCCCTTCCAAATACAGGCTCTTCGTATTGGAAACATCAGCGTAGGAAAGCCTTAGACCTACCAATTGTGGGGATTGCAGTGCTAATCTCTCTTAATAAATCAACCATATCAAGAACAGATATCTTTTCCCCGCAAAATAATATATCTACGATACTTCATCAACTCGAACAGGAGGATTTGATCTGTAATGAGATTCGTATCGCCTTAGGTGTTTCAGCTCCAACACCAATAAGGGTATATAAGGCAGAAGAATTATT
>JBBIOI010000048.1:0-23386 GCA_037443425.1 Deltaproteobacteria bacterium | reverse complement strand
TAAAAATTTAGAAAAAAGATTTTTATCAGCCATTCTTTCAAGCCTATCCCTTTCAGCACGTGACATAAATTCCTGAAAACCTAAAATATCAATATATATAGAGGCCCCCTTTTTTGTCTTTGCAGGCATCGCCCTTCCAATTAAGAATATAGAGAGTCCGGTTAAAAGTCCTGAAATAAAGATCCTCATCCCTAAATTAGTGAAAAAGATTCCTAAAACCAGAATGATAAAAATAAAGGCTAAGATTGCCAAAACCATGAAGAAACCTCTTACACTTTCAGGGTTTTTTGTGAAGAAACCCTTTTTTACCAATTCATCATAAAGAATCCTTTTTAGGTTAGGTATATTTTTGTAAAATCTGTTCTTTAATTCAGATATAAATATACCATCTGAGTTATGAGAAAAGAGTGCCTTCATCATTTCAGCTTCAAAGGAATTAAGATTAGAATCAACCTCCTTTATCTTTTTTAAAAAATAATCTACCTTCTCAGAAAAGAAGGCCTCCCTCTCTTGCTCTTCAATCCTTATATATCCTTTTACAGCGAGATCTAAGATTGTTGCGCTTATATCCCTTGGATCCACCCTCTCATCTAAAATTGTACCTATCTCTGCAGGGGTTAGGGATTTTTGATTAAATTTGGGAGGTTCATATATCACCATAATCGATTCTCTAACCTTTGGGTCACGACCTTTACGGTACCAGAGATTTAGCATATAAAAGAAAGAAAATATTGGGATTAAAAAGACCCAGTTTTCTTCAAAATCAATCATCCAAAGAAATTTCTTTATTTTCGAAGGAGGTAAAACAATCCCTTTATCCCAGCCAAGTACAATTGTTAAACCTTCCCCAGGTGCAAGTGGTCTCTTTGTAATAAATCTTCCAGTATTCTCACTTGCTTCATAAGAACATTCCTCTCTTGAACCGAAAATACCCTGATATCCATTAACCATTATATTTTTAGTCTTATTCTCAGTGGCTAAATAAACCTTAGCAGAGGCCTCATTTATAGTAGCCTTCCAATCATTACCCGTTACATTCCAATAAAGCTCATCATGATCATCGAAAAATAAGATTACATTCTCAACCTTATAAGTAATGACATAGGTCAACTGCCCTTTGACATATCTTTTTTCATCTCCAATGCGAATACGAAAAACGGGGCCAATCTTACTCGTTCTGTATCTTAATGGTCTTCCATTCTCATCGGTCACTGAAAGAATCCTCATTGGAGTTCTGATAGTGTTTCCGAAGTCATCTTTATATTTAAAAAAAATATCTCTAAAAATACCTCGTCTTAATTGATGAAATTCTACATTTATGGTTTCCTTAACGATTATTGATGAATCCTTATTAATCTTAATCTCAGAGTGGAATCTGTTAATTGTGAAGACCTGACCATGGCTGAAATTAGCAAAAATACCAATAAAACTTGATATTGTAAAGATAAGGATGAAAGTCAATTTAACCCTATTCATTTGAAATCAACCTTTACAGGTTTTCTTTCAACTTCTGGCGATTCAAGCTGAAAAAGCTCGGCCTGCTTAAAATTGAATTGGGAGGCGATTACATTTGAAGGAAATGATTCTATCAGGATATTGTAGTCTCGAACTACTGCATTATAATATCTTCTTGCATATTCTATGTTATTCTCCAATTCTTGGAGCTGGGTCTGAAGTTTAGAAAAATTTTCATTTGCTTTAAGTTCAGGATATGCCTCTGCAAGTGCGAAAAGTGTTTTTAAAGTATCCCTTAACATATTTTCTGCCTTTGCCATCTCTCCAGGAGAATTTGCCTTCATTGCAAGTGATCTTGCCTCGGTAACCTTTTCAAATACCGTCCTTTCGTGTGAGGCATAGCCCTTTACTGTTTCAACAAGATTTGGAACAAGATCAAATCTCTTCTTTAACTGGACATCAATATCAGACCATGAGGATTTAACCATATTTCTTAACTTAACAAGCTTGTTATAGATTGCAATTACTGAAATTATAAGAATGGAGATAATTATAAGAATGACTATTAAGACCACGCTATTTCCTCCCATTTCTTTTTCTACTTAGATTAAAGAATTTTTAACATTTTATCAAGTATTATTCATTAAACGCCCTCACCTGTGTCATTCCCGTGAAAACGGGAATCCAGCTTCTTTTAAATGGTTCTCTTTTCCCTGGATTCCTCCTTCGCAGGAATGACAGCTTTAATTCCTATATTGAAATTAAGGCTTTTGAAGCTAAATGGAGAATGGGATGCTTATTGGCAAGGTCGCCGCAAAGAATTTGCCAGATACGCCATACAACCTCATCACGGAAAAAAAAGATGCTTACGCAGAAAATTCGTTCAGGAATGGTAAAAATTTTTATGATACTCTAAAATATAAATAGAATGGAAAAAAGGCTGCTTGGTAAAACAGGGTGGGAGATATCTGTAATTGGATTTGGAGCTATAAAACTCCCAAAATTAGATGAGAAGCAATGTGTCGAACTTCTAAATCGTGCTATTGATCTTGGAATCAATTTTATTGATACTGCAGATTGTTATGGAGATAGTGAAGAGAAGATAGGAAAGGCACTACATAAAAGGAGAAGTGAGTTCTATCTTTCAACAAAGATTGATGAACGAGACAGGACAGGTGTTCTCCGTAAGCTTGAACGCTCACTTTCAAGACTAAAAACGGATTACATAGATCTTGTTTTATTTCACGATGTGAGAGGGGAAGAATATGAAAGATTATTTAGCCATGGAGGATTTGAATCACTCCTTAAGGCAAAACAACAAGGCAAGGTATTAGAAATTGGTATAAGTATACATCATTCCATATCTCTAATGAAAAAGGTAATTGATTCTGATCTTTTCCGAGCTCTTATGATTGCTTATAGTCCAATCGATGAAGATCGTCTAAGCACAGACATCCTCCCTTCTGCATATAAAAGAGGTATTGGGCTTATTGCAATGAAACCACTTGCAGGAGGCAAGTTAGGAGAATCAAAAGGATGGAAAAAGGAGCTATTTCATGGTGAATCCCCTGCCCAAGTGTGTCTTAGATATATCCTTTCTAATCCTTATATTACTTGTGCCATCCCTGGAATGACTGACCTAAAAGAGCTTGAACAAAATGTTAAGGTTGCCCAAAACCCAAGAAGATTGACCTATGAAGAGACAGTAAGTCTTATGCAATGGGTTGGAGATATGGGTAAGGGATTCTGTAGAAATTGCGGATACTGTCTTCCATGCCCTGAGGAAATTCCAATCCCTGACATCTTCCGAATGGAAAGCTATTATGAAGAATATGATTTAAAGGATTGGGCAATCTCTCAATATAGGTCAATTTCGAATAAAGCTGAGAAATGTAGCCTTTGTTATCGCTGTGTTGAAAGGTGTCCTTATGGAGTTCTTATCCCTGAAAGATTAAAAGAGATTCATAAGAGACTAATATCATCTTATTCTTTTACTTCTCAGTAGTCGAGCTATGGGTCTAATTTCAACCCCTTCAGGTAGACTCCACCTGAATGTTTCTTCACCGAAGATAGGATTTAAAGATATATCTTTCAATCTTAGCAGTATCCGAGCCCCCATATCTAAGGCTTCAATCATTATCTGAGTTGGTACTTCAGCATCTTCCTCTCTCTGGGCAATTACAGTTATATCTCCAGCTTTTTCAATCAGGTCTTCAAAATGTGAAATATCTCCCTCGTAGGCCCTCTTTTGAAAGGGTATAAAAATCGCTAATTGATTTTTTTGATAAAGGGCATCGAATATACTAATCCCAAGGGGATGATAACCAAGGATTCGGAGTTGATCTGGTTTTCTAAACAGAAGGATTCCATCAAGGAGAAACCTTCTCTCTTCTCCATCTCTTTCCAATTCTACCCTTATCGAAGTCCTTGCCTGAAAGGAATCTACAGATGAAAACTCTTTTAAAATCTTTTCCATTGGGTTTACAAATGGCGGTTTTTCAGGTGGTAATATCTCGGGGGGCTTCTTAGGACAACCAGATAAAAAGATAGTAACCAATATTATAGGAAGGAAATAAAAGGGGGACCTTATTTTCATCTTATAAGTTCACTTTCTTTCTTCCCCCTTCGATTTTAAATAATCCTTCCAGAAGGGTGAAATATCACGCAATTTCTGTATAATTGGAGGTAGATGCTCAATGATATAATCCATCTCTTCCTTTGTATTATATATTGATAAGCTAAAACGAATCGATCCGTGTGCTGCTGTAAAAGGAACTCCCATTGCCCTCAGTACATGAGATGGTTCAAGCGAACCCGATGTACATGCAGAACCAGATGAAGCACATATCCCGAGGTCTGAAAGCATCAGTAAAATCGATTCTCCTTCCACATACTCGAAGCTCACACTTAAAGTATTAGGAAGTCTATTTACTCTATCTCCGTTTACAAGTGTATTTGGAATCTTTTCAAGAATCTTGGCCTCTAAGTAATCCCTTAATGCCCTAACCCTTGTATTCTCTTCTTCAAGATTTTTCTTTGCAAGCTCACATGCCTTTCCAAGACCTATAATATAAGGGACATTCTCTGTACCACCTCTTCTCCCCTTTTCTTGATGGCCTCCAATGATAAAGGGAGAAAATTTTGTTCCCTTTCTAATATAAAGTACACCAATCCCTTTTGGGGCGTGAAGTTTATGCCCAGAAATAGATAGCATATCAACTGTTGAATTCTTCATATTTAGAGGTATCTTTCCTGCAGCCTGAACAGCATCTGTATGGAAAGGGATACCCTTAGACTTAACAATCTCTCCAATCTTTTCTATTGGGAAAATCACACCTGTCTCATTATTTGCATACATGATAGAAACAAGTGCTGTATCTTCGGTTAAAGACTCCCGCAATTCGTCAAGGTCCAACTGTCCTTCTCGATTAACCGATATGGTAGTTACCTTATAACCCCTGCGGGCAAGGTAAGGACCTAAGTTATTAATTGCAGGGTGTTCTACCCTTGATGTAACAAAGTGCCTCTTTTCTGGATAAGAATTGAGTGTCCCGAATACAGCGGCATTATCGCTTTCTGTCCCACAGCTTGTAAAAATAATCTCCGATGGATCTGCACCTAAAAAATCTGCAACCTGTTCACGGGCTTCATTAATTTTTTTCTGGACCTGACCACCAAAAAAATGCATGCTTGAAGGATTACCATAAAGTTCTGAGAAGTAAGGCAACATTGCTTCCAAAACCTCTGGAGCCACCTTTGTTGTTGCATTGTTATCAACATAGACAACCTTCACGGTCTTACCTCCTCTACTTCAAGATCTTCACTTACAAATTCCTTAAGTTTTGATTCAACATACTGCTTTAAGGTAACATCAGAGCTTGGACAGAAAGAACATTTACCCCTCAATGCAACATATACTTTATTTCCTTCAACATCGATTAATTCCAGATCCCCACCATCTGCCTTCAATGCAGGTATAATTTCCCTTCCCAGTGTATCTTCAATAAGTTTTATTTTTTGTATATTTGTAAGCCTCTTTCTCTCAGGTTTTGGCGGTGCCTCTTTCTCCTTTTCCTTTCTTACTTTCTCTATGATCTCCTCTATCTTCGGATGGCATTTAGCACAACCACCCCCTGCCTTTGTATAATAGGTTACCTGCTCAACAGTTGTGAGGTCATTTTCTCTCACTGCCCTTTCAATCTCCTTATCAGTTACCCCAAAACATTTGCAGACAATCTCAAATTCTTCCTTAGAAATCTTCTGCCCCCTATAGTTTGCAATAGCAGCCTGAAGTGCTTCCCTACCCATTACTGAACAATGCATCTTCTCTTCTGGAAGCCCATCAAGATAATCGGCAATATCTTTATTTGTTATCCTTTCTGCCTCTTCCAATGTCATTCCCTTAATCATCTCTGTAAGGGCAGATGAAGAGGCAATAGCACTTGCACAACCAAACGTCTTGAACTTTACATCCTTAATCCTTTTATTCTCATCAAGTTTAAATGTGAGCCTCAAGGCATCACCACAGGCAAGGGAACCTACTTCCCCTACCCCATCAGGATCTTCTATCTCTCCAACATTTCTCGGATTAAGAAAATGGTCTTTGACCTTTTCAGAATAATCCCACATAGATACCTCCGGGATTTTTTTAAATTATAAATTTAATAATTCTTAATCTCAACCCCTTATTGAATATTTTTATGGATAGATCTGACAAAAATAAACCAGGTGAGTGAAAAACCTTCGAAGCTTTATATAAATTGAACGACCCAGATGGTCATTGCGAGGCGAAGCCGAAGCAACCTCTTTCGAATTGTCATTCCGAGACTTTTCCCCTCTGTCATTCCGAGCGGAGCGAGGAATCTACGAGGTTGCCACACCCTTCGGGCTCACAATGACTTAATCGGATTGCCACGCCTTTTGGATATTCGCAACCGACTGATAAAAAAGGTGGTTTTTAACCCTACCATCCATTCCTTTAAAGACTTTTTCAGAGGTCTTTAAACATTGCAAGTCCAAGCATAATCTTTAACGAAATTATCTCCCCTCATTGAGACTGTGTCGTAATGTCATTCTGAGGCTTTAGCCGAAGAATCTATATTTTATAATGGTTTGAATTCTATAGATTCCTCGCTTCGCTCGAAATGACAAATATGACATAAACCTCATTGCGACACAGCCTTATTTTAAGGGGAGGTATGTAGGGGTTAATATAGCGATGTGTAAAAAAATATTAAAATAAGTTATAAGTAATGTCTATGGAAAATGATGTTTATAAAGAACTCGCACTACATCTTTCTTCGCTTGGAATGGGTTACCCTGAGAAGGAAGAACTTCTTGAAATCCTAAGAGAGAATTTTTCGCCCATTGAAGCAGAAGTAGCCCTTGCTATACCTACAGGTGTTATACCGTTTGAACCAGTAAAAATAGACGAAATAAAACCACGGACAAATCTTCAGAAAGAGGAACTACAAAGGATTTTAGAAAATCTTGCTGCAAGGGGACTTCTATTTTCAAAAAGGCTAAAAGATGGGGAGATCGGTTACTGTCTACAACAATTTGGTTACGGATTTCCTCAGACCTTCTTCTGGAAAGGTATGGATACTCCAAATGCAAGAAAAATGGCGCAACTTATTGTAAGATACTCCAAAAGAGATCAGCTCTATGAGGTTTATGGAAAGACAAAGACAAAACCTCTTCGTTATGTTCCAGCAACTTCATCCCTTGATCCTGAAGAACATGCTGTTTTCCCTTTTGAGATGATGGAAGAGGTTATAAAGAAGGCAGAACTTATAGCTGTTGCTCATTGTCCTTGCAGAGTAACATCGCGACTTATTGGAAAGGGATGTAATCATGAACTTGAGAACTGTATTAAATACGATGAACTTGCAGAATATCTGATAGATAAGTCAATAGGAAGGAGGATATCAAAGCAAGAGGCAATAGACATTATAAAAAGGTCTGAAGAAAAAGGGCTTGTTCACTTGGTCGATAATGCAAGAGAAGATATTAAACATACCTGTAACTGTTGTGGCTGCTGTTGCTGGTCTGTTGGGACAATCAGGAGAAGAAGGATCCCCAGAGATATTTTAATGGCCACCTATTTTATCCGAAGGACCGATAAAGATAGATGTATTGGATGTGGCAAATGTAGCGATATCTGTCCTGTTGATGCTGTTAAGATGGAAGGTGATTTTCCAGAGGTTGATGAAGAATGGTGTATTGGATGTGGTGTCTGCTTTGCGGTCTGCCCATCATCTGCAATTAAACTTATTAGAAAAACAGATGCCATACCACCAAAGGATTTTAAAGAACTTCACCAGCAGATATTGAGGCAAAGAAAGGGATGAAAGGGAGATAAATGTCGGAAGAATTAATTTTAAAATCTGATATGGATAAGCTCTTTTATCCTCGATCGGTTGTTGTAATTGGGGTCTCAGAAAATCCAGATAATCTTGGAAGGATTATAGTTGAAAACCTATTTGAATTTCAATTTAAAGGCGAAATAATCCTTGTTGGAAGAAGCGGGGGTATACTTTTTGGGAGAAGGATTCTTACTTCAATAGATGATATCCCCGAAGGTATGGATGTAGCTACAATCCTTACCCCAGCACAAACTATCCCTAAAATACTTGAAGGATGTGGAAGAAAAAAGATACGTTGGGCAATTATTGAGACCGGTGGATTTAGTGAATATTCTGAAGAAGGAGAAAATCTTTCAAGAGAAGTCTTAAAGATTTCCAAAGATTGGGGAATAAGAATTGTAGGACCAAATGGTATTGGAATTATAAATATTGAAAATGGCTTTGTTGTCCCTTTTGTTAAGCTTAAAAGGACTGGGGTTAATCAAGGATCTGTATCAATAGTTTCCCAGAGTGGAGGGGTCTCTCTGGCTTATTTTAATCTTCTCACCAGCTCAAATGTTGGTATAGCAAAGATTATCAGCATGGGCAATAAGCTTGATCTTAGTGAGATTGATTTTTTAACATATTTAATTCAAGACCCAAAAACAGAGGTCATTGGTCTTTATCTCGAAAGTCTCAAAAATGGTAGAAGGCTCTTAGAAATAGCCCGACAGACATCGAAACCAATAATTGTACATAAGGCAAATACAGGAGAAAGTAGTCAAAATATAGCAAAACTTCATACAGCTGCCCTTGCGGATGATGATCGAGTTGTAGATGAGGCATTTAAACAGGCACACATAATACGAACAAAGGATTTTAGATCATTTGTAAGTGCTGTAAAGATTCTATCTTTACCACCAATGAAAGGGAATAATCTCGTTATCCTTTCAAGATCAGGTGGTATTGCAATAGTAGCAGCAGATTCTGCAGAACAATATGGCTTTCGACTATATCCATTTTCAGAGGATTTTAAAAATCAGATTCACGGCTATTTTAGGGCAAAGGTGATAAGACCCACAAATCCACTTGATTTAGGTGATCTATTCGATTTTGATCTTTATCTAAAGATCCTTGATCAGGTATTAAATATCAGGGATGTCGATGGAGTACTATTCCAGCATGGGGCAGCGGGTGATGAAAAGGAGCCATCACGAAAGCTAATCCACGAAATAAAAGGACTATCTTTTCGATATAATAAGCCCGTTGCTCTTTGCCTCTTAACAGATGAGGAAGAATTGGCCTATATTAAAAGGCTCATTGATTTTCCAATTTTTTCAGAACCGAATGAGGCATTAAGTGCCCTTTCGGTTTCACGTGATTTTTATCGTAAGCAGAAAATATCAAATGTTGAAATCCCCTATTTTCAGGTTGATAAATCCTCTGTGAGAAAGATAATTAACCGAGTAAAAGAAGAAAAAAGGAGCCCTCTACTTCCAGAGGCATTTGAAATATTGAGGTCTTATGGCATTTCTGTTGCTGAATACAAGGTAGTGAGAAGTAAGGAAGAAATAAAATCTTTAATAAACTCTATGGAAGGTCCTTTTGCATTTAAAGTTATCTCTCCTGAAATTTCTCATAAGTCGGACATCAAGGGGGTAATTCTTAACATAGATAATCTCCAGAAGGCTATGGAGGCATATGAATATCTTGATAGACTTGGAGGAGACAGTTGGGGTGTCTTAATACAGAGAATGGTCTTAAATGGAAGGGAAGTGATTATTGGAGCAAAAAGGAATCCTTCTTTTGGCCCGATTGTCCTATTTGGATTGGGAGGAATATTTGTAGAGGTGTTAAAGGAGAACTCAATAAGGGTTGCCCCTATTAATCGCCAAGAGGCAGAGGAAATGATATTTGAATTAAAATCATCAGAAATCCTTAAAGGAATTCGCGGTCAAGAAAGATCGAATATCGATTCAATTATAGAATCTTTATTAAGAGTTTCTCAATTAGTAACAGAAATAACAGAGATCCAAGGGGTTGATATAAACCCATTAATTGTAACTGATAAAGAGGCACTGGCCGTAGATGCCCGTATAATTATTGATTAGAACATTTGTCCGAATAAAGATCGATCATTAGTATTCCACCATTATTCTTCCCAACCTTCATCCCTTAGCCTTTGGGGATAGGATTTTGATATTTAACACCTTTATAAAAAATGTTAAAATAAAATCCATGAATATCTATTTCTTTAAAATCGCATCATTTCTTTACCTGATTTCAACCTTGGCCTATTTGGCATACATTATTCTTTTAAAGGAGCACATTTCAAAGATAGGATCATCGATTGTCTTTTCTGGATTTCTATTTCATACCATTGCCCTCATCACAAGGTATTTTGAAGCTGGTTATACACCTGTTACAAATCTTCATGAATCCCTCTCCTTTTTTGCATGGACGATCATTCTTGTCCTTCTAATTGCAAATCTTAAATATAGGATAAAGGTTTTGGGATCATTTTTAACACCTATTGCATTAATATTGATGCTATTTGCCTTTGCACTTCCAAAGGAGATTGTTCCGCTTGCCCCGGTCTTAAGAAGCCTCTGGCATCCCTTCCATGTTGTCTTTGCCTTCTTGGGAAACGCAAGTTTTACACTTACATTTTGTTCAGGGATAATGTATCTCATTCAAGAACATCAACTCAAATCAAAAAAGATTGGGGCAATAACCAAGAGGCTTCCCCCACTTAAGGTTCTTGATGATTTAAATTATCAATCCCTTACCTTTGGTTTTCCCCTTTTGACTCTTGGTATTATAACAGGTGCAATATGGGCAGAGTATGCATGGGGTCGCTACTGGGGATGGGATCCAAAAGAGACCTGGTCTCTAATTACATGGTTCCTTTATGCAGCACTCCTTCATCAACGTCTGACAGTCGGCTGGAGAGGTAGAAAGGCAGCTATAATGGCAATCTTTGGATTTATGGCAGTGTTATTTACCTTTTTGGGTGTGAACCTGATACTTCCGGGTCTTCATACATACTCTAATTGGTAATAACACCCTTTGATATCTTTTTGGAATTTAACAAATTATGACCGAGATTATTGTTTTAGGATTAAATCATAGAACAGCACCTATTGAGATTCGAGAAAGGCTTTCATTTCATGAAACCGAGCTCGAAAAAGCACTTCTTCAGATAAATTCTCTCCCTTCTATAAAAGAAAATATCATCCTCTCTACATGCAATCGGGTAGAGATATATGCAACGGTACAAAAACCAGATAATGCATTTGAGGAGCTAAAGGAATTCCTATCACAGTATCACAAAATTCCTATTAAAGATTTTGAGAAAAATCTATATCTTCTTACAGGTGAGGAGGCAATAAAACATGTTTTTAGAGTAGCCTCAAGCTTAGACTCTATGGTTGTTGGCGAACCTCAGATTACAGGGCAGGTAAAGTCTTCGTATAGTATGGCAAATGATTTAAAGACATCAGGATTCATACTTCAGAGGTTGTTTAATCGTGCATTTCATGTAGCAAAAAGGGTAAGGACAGAAACGAAGATTAGCCTTAATCCAGTTTCAGTCAGTTCTGTAGCAGTTGAATTGGCTCAAAAAATCTTTGGTAATCTTGAAAAGAAGAATATCCTATTGGTTGGTGCGGGTGAAATGAGTGAACTTGCTGCAAGACATTTTATCCATGCAGGGGTTGAGAAAATTCTTATAACAAACAGGACTTATGAAAGGGCACTATCGCTTGCCCAAGAATTTAAGGGTGAGGCCATACCGTTTGAGGAAATGAATCGTGCCCTTGTAAAGGCAGATATCGTTTTAAGTGCAACAGATTCGCAGAACTATATCATAAGATATGACCAGATAGTCAGGGTTATGAAAGAAAGGAAACAAAGACCTATATTCTTTATTGATATCTCAGACCCAAGGAATATTGAACCAAGGGTTGGTGAGATTGGAAATGTATATTTATATAACATTGATGATCTCCAAAATATAGCAGACGAAAATATTAAGGATCGCCAAAATGAGGCACAAAAGGCAGAGAAGATTGTCCAAGAAGAGGTAATTAAATTTGTTAAGTGGTATAGGTCTCTTGAGGTTACACCTACGATTATTGCTTTAAGAAAAAAATTTGATGAAATAAGAAAAAAGGAATTAGAAAAGGCATTCTCACTCCATCCAGAGCTCTCAGAAAAAGAGAAAAGATCAATTGAGGCTATGACATCTGCAATTATTAATAAGATCCTTCATGATCCCTTAACCAGGCTAAAGGGGAATAATGATGAAATTTCAGTTGATTTTTATATAGATGCAATTCGAAGTCTTTTCCACCTTACTGATTTAGACTCTAATGTAAAGAAAGATGAGGAGGAAAAAGATGCCCGAGTTTAGACAGAACATGGTCTCTAAAGAATGGGTAATTATTGCAACAGAGAGGGCAAAAAGACCTGATAATTTTTTACAAAAGAGGGAAAACAGAAAAACTCTTAAACCCCATAGTAACGACTGTCCGTTCTGCCCAGGGAATGAGGATCTTACTCCACCCGCGGTATATTCCGTTGAGAAAGATGGGAAGTGGAGCCTTCGCGTTGTTCCAAATAAGTTTGCAGCTCTCCAGAGTCATTTGACAACTGAGCGGAGGCATGAAGGTAAATTTCTAAAGGCAGATGGTTTTGGAATTGCAGAGGTTATTATTGAAAGTCCTTTTCATAATCGAACCATTGCTACAATGGATAAAGATGAAGTCAAAAACATAGTGTTTGCCTACAGGGAAAGGGCAAACTCCATTGCAAAGATTCAAAAGATAGAACTAATAACAATTTTTCGAAATTATGGGGAGAAGGCAGGGACATCACTTGAACACCCTCACTCACAGATTATTGCTACACCGATTGTACCTCCGTATGTAAGAAATCCCCTTTATCAATCGCAACTCGCAAGTGATACATACGGAAACTGCATATATTGCGGAATGATCGAAGAGGAAATGAACCAAAAGGTTCGTGTAGTAATGGAATCCGAATATTTCTTAGTAATCTGCCCTTTTGCCTCCAGATCACCCTTTGAGACAAGGATATATCCAAAAATCCATCGTTCAATATTCAATTATATCTCTGATCCTGAACTCGAGGATTTTGCCTCTGTCCTTCAGGAAACCCTAAAAAGAATCTATATAGGTCTAAATGATCCTGATTACAATTATATAATACGCTCATCTCCGGTTTCAGATGGAGAAGTAAAATACCATCATTGGTATGTGGTCATCGTCCCTAAGCTTACAACCCCTGCAGGCTTTGAAATCGGAACGGGTATCTATATAAATACGACACTACCCGAAGAATGTGCAAAATATCTAAGGGAAGTAAAGATCCAATGATTTCGAAGGAAATAAAAATCGGAACGCGTGGAAGTAAACTTGCACTTTGTCAAGCAAATTGGGTGAAGGATAGATTGGTCACAAAAAACTCTCATCTGAATGTAAAAATCGTTAAGATAAAGACCACTGGAGATAAAATCCAGGATGCTCCCCTTGCAAAAATTGGTGGTAAAGGTTTGTTTGTTAAAGAGATTGAAGAGGCACTGATCGAGAGAAAGATCGATCTTGCTGTACATAGTATTAAAGACGTTCCTATAGATTTACCTCATGGACTTCATATTTCAGTTATTACAAAAAGGGAGGACCCAAGGGATGTCCTGATCTCCAAGGGGATGATATCTCTTAAAGATCTTCCTACCGGGTCAAAGATTGGAACAAGCAGTTTAAGGAGACAGATTCAATTATTACATTTTAGAGAAGATTTTAACCTTATTCCACTCCGTGGTAATTTAGATACTCGTTTGAAAAAACTGGATTCTACAGACCTCGATGCTATTGTTATTGCATATGCAGGTTTAAAAAGACTTGGTCTTGAAAAAATGATAACAGAGATTATACCGATTGAGATCTCCATACCTGCCATGGGTCAAGGAGCTCTCGGCATTGAAACACGGATTGGAGATGAGGAGATTGAAGAGGAGATCATGTTTTTAAATGATGAAGCCTCTTCTGTTTCTATCTCTGCAGAGAGGGCCTTTCTCAAAAGACTGGGTGGTGGATGTCAGGTCCCCATTGCAGCTTTTGGAAGAATTGAAGATGGAGTATTAAAACTCGATGCCATGGTAGGATCAAAAGATGGAAGAAAAATCTTGAGAAAGAATCTTACGGGATCTCCAAAAAATGCAGAGTCTATTGGTCTTAGGCTTGCTGAGATGCTTTTAAAAGATGGGGCAAGAGAACTTTTAAATGAATTTTATGAGCATGTCAAAGAATAAACCTTTATCAGGCAAAAGAGTTCTTATTACACGAGCTAAAGAACAATCGGAAGGTCTTGCAAAAAGACTGACAGAACTTGGAGCAGATGTGATAGAGTTTCCCACAATCGAGATTATCCCTCCAACGAGTTGGCTACATTTAGATCAAGCTATAAAAAATCTAAATAGATTTGACTGGATCATCTTCACAAGTGTAAATGGTGTTAAATTCTTTTTCGAAAGATTTAAAATAAAAAGAGGGTCAATATTTCCATATTCTCTAAAGGTCTGTGCCATAGGACCTGCAACTGCTAAAGAATTAAAGGCAAGGAAGATTCGCGTTGACTATATACCGAAAAAATTTATTGCTGAATCTATACTTGAAGGATTTAAAAAAAAGAAGATTAGTGGGAAAAGAATACTTATTGCAAGGGCTAAAAAAGCAAGGGATATTCTTCCAAAAGGATTAAGGGAGATGGGTGCGGAGGTCGAGGTTGTTGAAACCTACAGGACAATAAAACCAAAAGGTGCTAAAGATCGAATAAGAAAGATTCTTAAAAATGATAAGATTGATGTTATTACATTCAGCTCATCTTCTACAGTAAGTAACTTTGTTGAACTATTAAAGGGAGTAAATATTGATCGTTTTCTAAAAAATACATTAATTGCCTGCATAGGACCAGTTACTGCTAAAACGGCAAGGGATTTGGGCTTAAGAGTGGACATACTACCTGAAAAATATACAATTCCTGCACTTACTTATGCTATAGCTAAATATTTTGATCCATCTTTTAATAAAAAAGTGTAACTCGGGTAAAAATGGAAAGGTCTTCTATCGAACTAATTATATTTGATCTCGGAAATGTAATCCTTCCTTTTAATCATTACCAAATCGCAGAGAAACTTTCAAGATTTTCAATCAACCATGAAGAACCTAAAGAGATATTCTCCTTTCTCTTTGATATAGAGAAAGGGGCTGTCAATCCTTATGAAACTGGAAAGATATCTACCTTGGAATTCTTTGAATCGATAAAACGTTATCTTAAACTGTCTATATCTTTTGACGAATTTAAACCTATCTGGAATGATATCTTCTGGGAAGACAATGAAGTCTCTAAAATAATATATGCTCTAAAAGGGAAAAAGAGGCTTTTTCTTCTTTCAAACACCAATCCCCTCCATTTTGATTATATCTTATCAAGATTTCCCGTAATCAGAGTTTTTGATAGGTGGATACTATCTTATGAAGTTGGCTTTAAAAAACCTGCTATCGAAATCTTTGAGACAGCCATGAAATATTCATTGACCGAACCTCAAAATATTATATTTATAGATGATGTAAAAAGTCATGTAGATGTGGCAAGCTCATTAGGAATGAAGGCTATCCATTTCGAATCAGCAGATCAATTAAGAAAGGAGTTAAAAAACTGTATACCTGACATCTCATTCTAATTTTAGGCTTTTTGTGTTTTCATAACTTCTAAAATTCCACTATCTTTCTTGAGAGACAATAAGTTTTTCTCCAACTTTAATGGGTTTTCCTTCTTTTAGTCCGTTTAGCTTTCTTAGTTCTTCAATACTCATATTATATTTTTTTGCAATTTTATAAAGCGTTTCACCCTTCTGTACTATATGATAGTTCTTCTCTTTTACTTTTTGAGTCCTCTGTGGACTCTGGGGTTTTAAAACCGCTTCAGTAGTTGGTTGTTTCCTCTGGTTTTCAAGCTGTTGAAGTCTCTTCTCCATTGATTCCAATCTTTGTAGAAATTCATCTGGTCTTGAAGAAGTAATCTTCTCCTGAAACTCCCCAAGTTGTTTCTCAAGGCCCTGGATTTTCTGCTCGATTGCAATAAGCCTTGTCTCAAAGATATTTGATCCACCTTTTGCTGTTAATCTGCTGATAAAATAGATTAGACTTACAACAAAGATCAAAATGATAAATATTCCTAACAGTATCTGAAAAGATTTTCGATTAGATTGCCTGAACTGTTTTTCTTTTGAGTAGCTTCTTCGATCAATATATGTTTCATCGTTTAAAAACTCATTATCTTCTTTCATCAGTGTTTCTCCTTTCCAAAGTTTTTTCTTTAAATTTCACAAATTATAGCCTAATAGAATAATATTTCAATACTCTTATACTCTCACCGTCTATCACTTTTGGGTCCCTCTTTCTGGGGTATTTTCAAACCAGGAGAAGGAGCGAAGTGTTGGTGGTTTAAGGTTTCTGAAAAAGTCTTGAAGTAGTTAACACCTCAATACCTCCCTTAAGATAAGGGGAGGCAAGCCACAAGGGCTTACCCTACGAAGCCGAAGGCCCGAAGGGGTATTGACAAAAAAGAAAATGTGATAAAATATTAAATTGGAGGTAAAAAGTCTATGAAAAAATATATAATGTACATACTTTTATGCTTAATACTACTATCAACTATTTTACTAAATGGAGAGGCATTTGCCTGGCATAGGCATCCACATAGTTATCTTAGATTTGGAATTGTTTTTGCTCCACCACCTATTATTATCGGTCCTCCAGTATATTACTATCCTCCTCCGCCACCTATATATTATGAACCTGATTATTTTTATCGGTGTTCAAATCGTGTCTGGGTGCCTGGACACTGGGAAGAGAGATGGACTCCTTATGGATGGGAAAAGATCTGGGTTCCAGGCTACTGGCGATGTGATCCATAAATTGGAAAGGTTCTAAAGATGCATTCATCCTATAAATACCTTCTTTTAATTTTACTATTGATGGTTTATGGATGCGCCCATGTAATCTCAAAGGATCTGAGAAAGACCACAGACCCTTCTATTACATTTGAACAGGTTATTAAAAATCCAGAGTTTTATAAAGGTAAAAATGTTATCTGGGGTGGAGAGATTATTGAAACCATTGTCCTTAAAGATGGAACCTCTGAAATCGAAGTCTTTCAAAGACCTTTAACTTCAAGAGGGGAGCCTAAACTAACAGATATCTCTGAAGGCAGATTTATCGTCCATGATTTAAGATACTTAGATCCGTATCAATACAGGAGAGGAAGAAGGATAACTGTTGCTGGTGAAATTATTGGTCAGAGGATAAAACCGCTTGGAGAAATGGATTACAGATATCCACTCATTTCAGCAAAACAGATATATCTCTGGCCTGAATACTATTATTATCCTTATCCTTATTATTATTATGAACCATGGTGGTACTATCCGAGATGGTGGTGGAGGTTTGGCATTTATTACCACTATCGTCATTAAGACCTTAATCAATAGTCTCTACTTTTATAAGATTTGTTGTCCCAGGAATGCTTATTGGAACTCCAGCAATTATAACAATCCTATCTCCCTTTGATGCTAAACCAATCTGTTTCGGTAACCATCTTGCCTTTTCAAGCATATCATCCGTGTCCTTCCAGTCTTCAACAAGAACTGGAAGCACACCCCAGCAGAGATTTAGACTTCTTACTGTTGAAAGATGTCTGCTTAAGGCAATGATAGGTTGAGCTGGTCTCAGCCTTGAAACCCATCGTGAAGTACTCCCAGATTCTGTTGGTGTCACAATAGCAGAGGCCTCAACCTCTCTTGCTAAAAGGGATGCGACATGGCTTATCGCCTGAGGAAGATTAGTTTTACTATCTACCTCTCTTGAAAGAAATTTTTCATGAGGAAATTCCTCCTCACAGGCAAGGGCAATCTTATCCATCATTTTAACAGCCTCTACCGGAAACTTCCCACTCGCTGTCTCTTCAGAAAGCATAACTGCATCTGTTCCATCATAGATAGCGTTTACTACATCGGTAACCTCTGCCCTTGTTGGTTGTATATTTTCGACCATTGATCTTAACATCTGAGTTGCAGTAATTACGGGTTTCCCTAAGATATTAGCCTTTTTTATAAGCATCTTCTGGACATTTGGAACCTTTTCAAGGGGAGTTTCAACTCCAAGGTCACCTCTTGCAACCATAATCCCATCGGATACAGATAAGATCTCGTCAATATTTTCAAGGGCCTCCTTTCTTTCTATCTTTGCAATTATTGGGATATTTGTATTTTCTGCCTTTAAAAAATCTTTTACCTTTTTTATATCGGAGGCCCTTTTTACATACGACAGACTTACCATATCAACACCAATCTTTATGCCAAAAAGAAGATCCTTGGCATCCTTCTCAGTGAAAGAGGAAGCAAGGATTGTCCCCTCTGGTACATTTATCCCTTTATGTGAAGTTAAAAATCCTCCCATCACCACTATACATTTAATATCACTCTCGCTTTTCTCGAGAACCGTTAGCTCAATTGTTCCATCAGAGAGAAGGATTCTATCACCCTTTTTTACTTCCTGGGGTAAAGAAGGATAATTTACAGAAACACCTTTTTCGTCACCAATCCTTTCTCGATTTGTAAGTATAAATATCTCACCCTTTTTCAACTCTATGCCACCTTCTTTTACTATTCCTATACGGATCTTGGGTCCTGATAAATCTTGAAGAATTGTTATATACCTGCCTAAGCGGTCTGAAATCTCACGGATCGTCTTAACCTTTCTCATATGTTCTTCATATGTTCCATGAGAAAAGTTAAGCCTCGCAACATCCATTCCGGCCTTTACCATCTCCTCTATCGTTTCCTTTGATTCACTTGATGGTCCAATCGTACAGACAATCTTCGTCTTTCTAATCTTTTTCTTCATCTTAGCATCCTTTTGGCTTAATAAATATAAATTTAATATGGATTAGAGAAAAATGAATCGAAAATTTCACTCAACAATTTACCATATGATTCCTCAATCTTTTCAGGATCAAATCTCCAGAAACTTTCCTCCTTCTCCACAAATATGTTCCTACTAAATACCTTCCCCTCTTTTTTAACTCCTAAATGAATAATTAAATGTATGGAAGTTTTAAATTCTGTTCGAAACATAGATCTTTTACCCTCGGTCCAAAATCTCTTTACATCCATCATTAAAACCGAATCCGAATCTATTGTTTTAAGGGATTCAGGCCTCCTATCCCAGTAAGAAATTGGTATTGTCTTAATACCATTCTGAGAGAGAACTTTTGATAGTGAATCAATAATGGCCTTCTCCAGGGGAAAGGGTTCGCTTTTAAAATAGCTCGATACTCCTTGTGGCGGTGTGTACTTGCCAATATAAAGTGTATCAGGCCTTTCATCGTTTAAAGGTGCGATCGCAACTCTCAAGCCTATCTTTTCTTGTAGATTAATAAACTTCTTTGGTGATTGGTATCGAATATAAATACTGTAAGTTCCAATCTTTGCACAGCCAATTAAAAAGATAACCATTGAGATAATCAAAAATCTTCGATATCTAATCATCTCGCTTGCCTCCCTAAATTAATCTTAAAAAATATTATCATATTTTTATTAAATTCAACAATAAATCTTTTATAGACATTTGGGGTGAAATATTTTAGAAATATTATAAATCATTGATAAAAAGGAGCTAAAATGAGGTTTCCACATTATAGACCCAGAAGACTAAGGAAGAATGAACTATTCCGGAAATTGATACGAGAGACATCTCTTGAACCTGATGATCTAATCCTGCCTCTTTTTGTAAGACCAGGAAAATCTATAAAACAGCCCATCTCCTCAATGCCAGGGCATTTTCAATTATCTATAGATTTACTTATAGACGAAGTAAAAGAGGCGAAGTCCCTGGGTTTACTTGGTGTAATACTTTTTGGTATCCCTGAAAATAAGGATGAAATGGGATCTGAGGCATATTCAGATAACGGGATTATTCAAAGGGCAATAAGGGAAATAAAAGAGAGGGTTGATGGAATACTTGTTATAACAGATGTATGCCTTTGTGAATATACTAGCCATGGCCATTGTGGGATTGTGAAGGATGGGGTTATTTTAAATGATGAAACCCTTGAGCTACTATCACGTCAAGCACTTTCCCATGTTCGATCAGGTGCAGATATGGTTGCTCCGTCTGATATGATGGATGGAAGGATTGGGGCGATTCGAAAGATCCTTGATGAAAACAATTACCACGATATCCCCATCATGTCCTATGCTGCGAAGTTTGCATCGAGTTTCTACGGTCCATTCAGGGTAGCTGCTGAGTCCAAGCCTCAATTTGGCGACAGGAAATCATATCAGATGGATCCAGCAAATGCCCAGGAGGCCCTAAGGGAAGTAAGGCTTGATATAGAAGAGGGTGCAGACATAATTATGGTCAAACCTGCCTTGCCATACTTAGATATTATCTACAGGGTTAAAAAGACCTTTAACATACCTGTTTCAGCATACAATGTCAGTGGAGAGTACGCAATGATAAAGGCTGCCTCGAATCTTGACTGGATAGATGGTGAGCAGGTGATGATGGAATCATTAATATCTATAAAAAGGGCAGGAGCCGATTTTATAATTACTTATTTTGCAAAAGAAGCTGCAAAAAGATTATGAATAGAGATTTAAATCAAAAATTAAAAAATTTTCCCCTAAGGATGATCGCCTGGGAATTAACCCGTGGTTGTAACCTTTCTTGTAAGCATTGCCGTGCCTCATCAGAACCTGGACCATATCCTGGAGAACTTTCAAAAGAGGAATGTTTCAGGGTTATGGACGAAATTTCCATTATTTCTAAGCCCGTAATAATACTGACAGGTGGAGAGCCACTTCTTAGAGCAGATATCTTTGAACTTGCAAGGTATGGAACTGATAAGGGGTTTCGCATGGTTATGGCAACGAACGGAACTCTATTAACTAGAGAGATCGTTTTGAAGTTAAAAGAATCAGGGATTCAGAGGATAAGTGTGAGCCTTGATGGACCAAATCCTGAAACTCATGACTCCTTTAGAAAGGTTGAAGGTGCTTTTAAAAAATCAATAAAAGGTATTGAGATAGCAAAAAGTGAGGGACTTTCATTTCAGATCAATACAACCATTACCCAGAATAATCTTCATCTGATCTCTGATATTTTAGATCTCGCAATAAAGCTTGGTGCCTCTGCACATCATATCTTCCTTCTTGTACCAACAGGAAGAGGAAAAGAACTTAGGGATCAGGAAATTTCAGCACTTGATTACGAAAAGACGCTGAATTGGTTCTACGAACAAATTGACAAGGTCCCGCTTCAACTGAAAGCCACATGTGCTCCACATTTTTACAGAATATTTAGACAACGTCGCGCAAAAGAAGGAAGACCAATCCATCAAAATAAAGATGGACTTGATGCAATGACGCGGGGGTGTCTTGGAGGGATCTCTTTTTGCTTTATTTCTAATACTGGCCAGATCCAGCCCTGTGGTTACCTGGAGCTTGACTGTGGTAATGTAAAAGAAAGACCATTTAATGAAATCTGGGAAAAATCAGAAATCTTTCAAACCCTTAGAGATGTTGATGGATATAAAGGAAAATGCGGGATATGTGAATTTAGAAAGGTTTGCGGCGGCTGTCGCGCAAGGGCGTATGAAATCTCAGGTGACTATATGGAAGAAGAACCATATTGTATCTATGAACCCAGGGGTATTTGAAAATAAACCTTATGGGAATAGTTAACCTTTTAAAAAAATTTTCTCAATTAAGGATAAGTCTAACATTTAAATTCACCTTGGCTATCTTCTTTTTAATCCTAATCTGTTCGCTAACATTTGGATACTTCTTTATAGCACGTGAGATTACACTGCTTAGAAACCACCTTGAGGCCTACGGAAATTCAATATCTGAAAATTTCAATTTCATCATTAAAAATGCTATCGGAGTATCGAAAGGTGATATCTTACAGAAGATGGTTGAAAGATTGATAATCGATGAGGATATAGTTTTCTGTACCATATTTGACCCGAATGGAAATAGATTGGCCCATGCATCAAAAGGTAGCAAAGGGGAACAAAAACTTATCCACATTATTACAAAAAAAATAGAATCCGATGAAGGAGCCCTTCTTGGAACATTTCAGATTGGATTCTCACTCGAAAAACTTGATAGCCGTGCCTCTCTTTTAAAAAGGGATATCCTAATTGTCACATTGGGTATATTTGGTATTGGCATCCTTTTTACTCTCATCCTTACAAGGATTATTCTTAAACCCATTGCCAAATTGGCCGAAGCTACTGAAAATGTTGCTCGTGGTGAACTTGCCCGTTTGGTAGATATTCGATCAAGGGACGAGATTGGGGAGCTTGCCCATGCATTTAACCAAATGATTATTCAACTTAAAGAATCAAGGGATAATCTTGAAAAGAAAGTGGAAGAAAGGACTCGCCAGCTTGCCGATAATATAAGAGAGCTCAATCAGGCAAGGACTTCAACCCTTCGTATGCTTGAAAATCTTCAAAATGCAAAAAGGGAACTCGAAATAGTTAACCGTGAATTAAAAGAGGCTGATGAGGCAAGGATGAAATTCATTGGTATTGCCTCTCACGAGCTTAAAACACCACTGACTGCAATTAAGGCAAATATAGATTTTATCCTGTCTGAAAAGGAGGGCAAGGTCCCTGAACATTTAAAGCCATACTTACTTACAATACAAAGAAATACAAATCGAATGCAGATAAGAATGGACCATATGCTTGATCTTTCGAGGATTAAATCAGGGCGTTTCTTTCTTTATCCCGAACCAATTCTTCTCTCTGAAGTCATTGGAAGTTATATAAATGAGGTAAAACCTGTAGACAAAAACATCACTATCTCGATAGATATACCTGAAGACCTTTTAGTCTATGCAGACCGAAATGGTATCCATGATATATTCATCAATCTTCTATCAAATGCATTCAAATTTACTGGAGATGGGGGACATATTAAAATTGTGGCAAGAAAGAAAGATAATTTCATACTCCATGAGATTCATGACACTGGAATAGGTATTCCAAATGATGAGATAGAGAAGATATTCGAAGAATATTACCAGATCGAAGGTGGAAAGCATGGTGGAACAGGGCTGGGACTCACTATAACCAAAAGGCTTGTCGAAGAACATGGCGGAAAGATATGGGTTGAATCAAAATTGGGTGAAGGCTCCTCATTTTACTTTACCATCCCTCTATCAAAGGAGGACCATGATGGAAGGGCAATCAGTGAATAATCTACCAAAAGGAAAGATCCTTATCGTTGATGATGTTCAGGATACTCTTGAGATAATTCAAAAACTTCTTCAGCTTGAAGGTTATGAAGTAATTACAGCCCATACAGGGGAGGAAGGTGTAAAGAAGGCTGAAGAAGAAAGGCCAGAGTTAGTTCTTATGGATATCAGTCTTCCCGGGATAGATGGCAACGAGGCCTTAAAGAGGATAAAGAGAATCAATCCTAATCAGTT
>JBBIOI010000047.1:0-23854 GCA_037443425.1 Deltaproteobacteria bacterium | reverse complement strand
TAATTTTGGGTTTGGTTGCCGATCATTTCAGCTTCCAGAAAGGGATCTTCTGGCTCGGTGTAATTATTACTTCATCATCTTTTTTAGGAAAAATATTAGCTGAGGAAAGAAATTAATTGGATAAAACTATTTTGACATGATCCCTTTTTGTATTAATAGTTCTTTCGGACTTACAATTAAATGACCAAGACCAACTTCTTGAAATTTCAATCCCTGACTTAATCCAATCAATTGTGTTAGATATATTATCGGAATAGAATATGAGGTTCGATATTTCTTGTTGATATCCCCCTGTCTCGTGTCAAGATTTGACTGGCAAAGAGGACAAACTACCGCAATACAATCGGCACCTTTTTCATAAGCTCCTTCGAGAATACTTCTACACAGCCTTAACGCAATATCTGTCCTTGTTATTGAAAGACTTGCTCCGCAGCATTCTGTTTTATAAGACCAATCTATTGTTTCTCCTCCAATTGCTTCAATAATCTCATCCATAATTACAGGATTTTCAATATCATCAATATTTACATCTGGAAGTCTTGTTAGGCAACCATAATAAGAAGCCACTTTTAAACCTTTTAAGGGGAGTATAACATTTTCTTTTAATCTCTCTAGCCCAATATCTCCTTTAATAAATTCCAAGAGATGTTTTGAAACAGTATTTTTGTTAAATTCCTTACCAACAATATTTTTAAGCCTTTTATTAAGGTCAGGATTCTTTATCACCTCATTATAAACATGGATGAGATGGCTGTGACAGGCAGGACATGGTGAAAGTATTTCTTTAAGTTTTGCTTCTTCGGCTTTTACGAGGTTTCGATATGGTAATGAAAGTGCAAGTTCTTCATTAAGGTAATGGGCAGGACTCGCACCACAACAATTCCAGTCTGGTATCTCTTTAAGTGAAACACCTACTTTTTTAAGACAGGCTTTAATCGAGATATCGAATTCCTTTGCACTGCTTTCAAGTGAACAACCTGGGTAATAACCAATCTCCATGAATCACTCCTGAGATTTAATTCTTCGGCTCGATTGAAATATTTTCTTTATATTCTCAAGTTCTTTAATCCTATGCCCCAAAAGGGATAACTTCCCTTTCAGGAACATCATAGGACCAAGATGAATATCTTTCAGTGGCTTACCTGTTGCAAGATTGTACTGCATCACTAGGCCTAATTCATGCACCCTACCTCTTTTTTTAACAGAATCAAGAAAAATTTGATCGAATTTAACAATATCCTTTTCTCCAGGCAAGATATTTTCCTCTAAAGACAATTTTCTTAAAATATCCATTATCTTTGCAATCTCAATATCCTCCGGACACCTTACAGAACATGTTTCACATGAGGCACACAACCAGATAGTAGCGGAACGTAATACTGTCTCACGATCATTCAATTGAATTAATCTGATGATCTGATTAGGTTGTAGATCCATTTCAGGCGAGATTGGACATCCAGCCGAACATTTTCCACATTGAATACATTTGGCAACATCCTCTTTACACAAATTTAAAATTTCGTTTCTAAAAAGATGGATATCAGAACTATTCAGATAACTCAAGAAGTTTCTCCTTCCTTAAAACCTCGAATATAGATGCTATTTGTGCATAAATTTGATCATCGGTAAAACCCTCAACATTTACTGCCTTTGTCCGGCACGTAGCAGCACAATTTCCGCAACCATGACAGAGAGTTGGAATGACTTGGGCAACAACCTTTCCATTTATTTCATTTTTCTCAATAGCATCGAATGGACATACTTTAAGACAATTTAAACATCCACTGCATATCTCAGTATCTATTACAGCAATTTTAGGGTCGAGAACAAGTTCATCTTTTGATAGGACCTCACATACCCTAATAGAAGCAGCCCCTGAGGTAGCTACTGAATCAGGTATATCCTTCGGAAATTGACATGAACCTGTGAGAAAAATTCCTTTAGTTACACTTTCAACAGGTTGGAGTTTCGGATGTGCTTCTGTGTAGAAACCATATTGGTCATGCGGGATATTCAGGATCTTTGCCAATTCCTTTGCATCTGGTTGGGGAACAACAGCTGTGGCCAAAACAACGAGATCTGCTTCAATCTCTACTTGCTTCCCCGTAAGGGTATCCATTCCCCGAACAATTAGTTTATCACCCTTTTCATATATCTTGGAAACCCTCCCTCTTATATAGATAGCCCCATACTCTCGCTGTGCCCTTTTTACAAACTCTTCATAGTTTTTTCCACCCGCTCTAATATCTATGTAAAAGATATACGATTGAGTATCTGGAAAATGATCCTTAAGAAGAATCGCTTGTTTGGCAGTGTACATACAACAGATTCTTGAGCAATAGGGATATCCTTTTGCTTCGTCTCTTGAACCAACACACTGTATAAAGACTATATTTTTAGGTTCCCTGTGATCTGATGGTCGAATAACATGACCACCCGTAGGGCCTGAAGTATCAAGCATTCTTTCTAAGTGTAATCCTGTTATTACATCTTTAAACCTTCCTCCGCCATACTCCCCATAAACACTTGGATCAAACTGTGTAAAACCGGTTGCTACAACGATTGCACCAAATTTTTTATTTATCACTTGCTCCTGCTCCTCATAATCTATTGCTTGAGCAGGGCAGATCTTCTGACACACTTTACATTTACCACTTATAAAAAATCTGCAGTTCTCTCTGTCTATCACAGGAACATTTGGTACAGCTTGCCCAAAAGGTTTATATATAGCCTTTCTTGTTCCAAGTTCAAGATCCCATTCACTTGGGACTTTGGTAGGACATTTCTCTATACACAGGCCACACCCAGTACATTTACTCATATCAACATAACGTGGTTTTTTACGTATAGTTACATCAAAATTTCCGACAAATCCTTTTACATCTATCACTTCTGAATAAGTGAGTATCTCAATATTTTCATTTTGGGATGACTCCGTCATCCTTGGAGTAAGTATTCAGGCAGAGCAATCAAGTGTTGGAAATGTCTTCTCCAATTGGGCCATTCGACCACCAATGGATGGTAGTTTTTCAACAATAGTAACTTTATACCCAGCAAGACTTATATCAAGTGCAGCCTGAATTCCAGAGATTCCTCCTCCTATAACTAAGGCCCTTTTCTCCACTGGAGATTTAAGCGGTATTAGAGGCTTTAGCTTTAAAGCCTTATAGATTGCCATTTCGGTTAAACGAAGTGCTTTATCTGTGGCTTCCTGTTTATCCATTGTTACCCATGAAACCTGTTCTCGAATGTTTGCCATTTCAAAAAGATATCTGTTTAGTCCAGCTCCCTCAATGCATTTTTGAAAAGTGATTTCATGCATTCTGGGAGTACAAGATGCTACTACAACACGATCCAGATTATATGTTTTTATTGCCTCTTTAATAGCTCCTTGACCAAGCTCAGAACAAGAATATTGTAGATCGGTAGCAAAGACCACTTCAGGGATCTTCTTTACCTTCTCTACAACTTTTTTCACGTCAACCACGGACGCTATATTAGTTCCTCAATGGCAAACAAATACACCAATTCTCGGCATTAGAGTTTCACCTCTTCTATCTTTTCCAGCCTGACCGCACCAACTTTTAATTCAGGTATTTTGGCAACAGGATCCACTGCTGTATTTGTCAATACATTGGCAGCACTTTCAAAAAAATGGAAAGGTATAAATACTACATTTCTTCCAACATTGAAGCTTAACTTTACTTTTATCTCTATTTCTCCTCTCCTTGATATCACTTTAATCTTTTCTCCCTCTTCAATGTTTAATTGAAGAGCATCCAAGGGATTAACTTCTATATATCCCTCCTTTGCTTCTTTTTGAAGAGATGGAGATACTCCACTCATTGTACGAGTGTGATACTGAAACCCTATTCTACCTGTGGTAAGCCAGAAAGGAAATTCTTCATCTATCTTTTCTGCTGGTTCTCTATATGAAATTGGAAAGAATGTTCCCTTCCCCTTTGAAAATTGATCTTTATGGAGGAATGGAGTTCCTGGATCTTCATCGTTCCTACATGGCCATTGAATACCTTCTTGATCTATCCTTTTATATGTGATCCCCTGGTAGATAGGAGTTAAACGTGTAATCTCTTCGAAAATCTCTTCTTCAGAGTTATATTCAAAATCATTGCTTCCCATTCTTTTAGCAATCTTACAAATAATTTCATGATCAGGTTTTGCCTCCCCAAGTGGATCAATAGCCCTTCTTACTCTTTGGACTCTTCGATCAGTGGAAGTAAACGTTCCTTCTTTTTCTGCAAAACTAACTCCGGGTAAAACAATATGGGCTAATTTAGCTGTTTCCGTAAGGAAGATATCTTGAACAACCAAAAGTTCTAATCTTTTAAGATTATCTTCTACATGGTGGAGATCTGGATCGCTCACCATTGGGTTTTCGCCCATAATATACATAGCTTTTATATTCCCTTCTTCAATGCCTTGAAACATTTCCATAATTGTTAAACCAGGCTTTCTTGAAAGCTTTGCATTCCATGATTCCTCAAACTTTTTGGCTATTGCTTCCTCAGAAACAGATTGATATCCTGGATAAACATTTGGAAGCCCCCCCATATCACAGGCCCCCTGGACATTATTTTGACCCCTTAATGGGTTTACACCTGTTGAACTCCTCCCAATATTTCCTGTAAGCATTGCTAAATTTGCAAGGGAAATAACATTATCAGTTCCTGTCACATGTTGTGTTATACCCATAGCGTACACAATTGAGGCCCTTTTAGCTTTAGCGTAACTCTTTGCAATTTTTATTAAATCTGATTTAGGAATACCGGTTAATTCTTCTACCCTTTCAGGAGGATAATCTTCTATTTCCTTTTTAAGTTCTTCAATCCCTTCAGTCCGTTTGGAAATAAACTCTTTATCTTCCCACCCTTCTTTAAGGATGATATGCATAAGGCCATTTATCCAGGCCACATCTGTTCCTAATCGCTGTCGAACGAATATATCAGCATATCGTGCAATTTGTGTTCTTCTTGGATCAATAACAATAAGTGTTGCTCCTTTTTGTTTAGCTTTTAAGATTCGACTTGCTACGAGCGGGTGGGCTTCGGTTGTGTTTGAACCTGTTACAAGGATGCAATCTGAATCCTCAAGCTCTGGAATTGAATTTGTCATTGCTCCACTTCCAAATGATTTGGCTAGACCAGCCACAGTAGATGAATGTCAAAGGCGTGCACAATGGTCTACATTATTCGTCCCAATAACTGCCCTCATCCATTTTTGAAAGATATAGTTTTCTTCATTTGTACATCGTGCTGATGTCAATCCACATATACTATCTGGACCATATTTTTCTTTAATCCTATTTAATCTAATTACAACCTCTTCAATTGCCTCTTCCCATGAAATTTCATCAAAATTTCCATTCCTTTTTATTAGAGGTTTTTTCAATCTGCCCTGATCATAGATAAATTGATGTACATTCCAACCCTTAATACAAAGGCCCCCTTGATTTATAGGATGATCTTTCTGAGGCAGGGTTCCAACGATTTGACCGTTTAAAACCTCTAATAAAATGCCACAACCGCAACCACAATAAGTACAGGTAGTTAAAATTGTTTCATAATTTAGCATTGATCTCTTACCTACTTTCCAGCCTCTGGAAGCTCATAGCTTCCATCTCCTAAAAATTCTAAAGGTCCTCTTTCTTCATCTTTTTCCCCGGGAATATAGTCGAAAAGATCCTTAACAGTTTTCTTCACTTTCCGGTAGATCCTTCTCACTGGAATTCCCATTGGACATGCCTCTTCACAAAGACCGCAGTCTATACATCTATCTGCCATATGATATGCCTTATGTAAGTGAAAAATTGGTATTTCTGGTGGCATACCACCAGGTTTGATTAAGTTTTCATCTTCCAGTGTACAACTCGTACAGAAACATACAGGACATATATTTCGACACCCATAGCATTTTATACATTTTCCAAATTGACTCATCCAATATGTGAAACGTTCCTGCTCGGATAATTTTTCTACCTCTTCTATATCTGAATAGTCTATTACAGGTTTTGCCAATTCTCCCTCTTCAACATTAGATGGAAATGGCTTTTCACATCTACACTGGTTTGCAAGATTTTGAGAACATGGAATCCCAATGATTACAACCTTATCCTTTTGAAGTTGATAATTTTTAAAAAGTTCAACAAGGGATCTCTCCTCACATCCTCTTACTACAATCCCAATTGTTTTATCTGGATATTTTTGAGAAATTTTAATTAAAATCTTAGTAAGAGGATAACGCACAGATTCATCACAAACCCACTCTTCCAATTCACTTGATTTAGTAAAAAGAAAAGGTATCGGATGGCCATGGTTCAATTTTAAAGCCAATATGCCGGAAACCATGTTTTCATCAAGCAATTTTGACATCTTCTTTTTTGTTTTTTCCATATTTATATTTTTAAAATTTATATTTTATCGATTTTAAAGGAGATGGACCGAGTTCAGTAATCTCCTGGGTAAATTCATTCACAACTTTAGCAAGCTTATTTGCCTCTGAAGTAGCAATCCATTCAAGTCTTAAACGATTTGGTGAGATTCCAATAAATTTAATAAGTTCCTTCATTACTGCAACTCTTTTGGCTGTAATAAAATTACCCTTTCCATAATGGCATTCACCGATATGACAACCAGCGATGAGAACACCATCAACCCCCTCCTGAAATGCCTTTAGTATAAAATGTGGTGATACTCGCCCGCTACACATAACACGAATAGGGAGAACATTCGATGAATATTTCAATCTCATAGACCCAGCCAGGTCTGCACCAGCATAAGCTCACCAGTGGCAATAAAATGCAATTATTATTGGTTTAAAATCTTTTTCTTCAGCCATTTTATTTGTGAAAAATTTAATTTGTTTTATTCAATATAATAATAAAAATATTTTGTCAAGTTTTTAATCTGAGACCTCTGAAAAACTATTTAAAAATTCTTTCATAAATGGGGAGGTGGGGTGAAAAAGCCTTCGAGCGGATACCTTTTATAGATTAGCTCTATTGATTAATCCCCTTAAATTAATTGGGGTTTTCTTAAGCGATTGTTAGCAATTTAAACATTAAAAGCCTACATTCGAAGGGTTTTGAACCCTACCTCCCCAATCTTTAAAAAACTTTTTTGAAGTCTTAATCTTTATTAAATAATAACTTTTATAATCTCCTTATTCAAGTAATTGAAAAATAAATTTTTTCATATCATAATTTCAAAAGAGTTCTCCGAAATTTTTGAGCAAACTGATTTTTGGGGCTATGAAATGTTTATCGAATACCTACTTATTCATCAGGTATTCATGGATCGAATTAGCTGCCTTTCTGCCTGCCCCCATAGCAAGTATAACGGTTGCCGAACCAGTTACAATATCACCTCCTGCCCAGACCCCCTCCTTGCTTGTTTTTCCAGTCTGTGGATCTGCAACTATATAACCTCTTTTATTTAATTCAAGCCCTGGTGTTGTAGTAGTAAGTAATGGATTGGCGCCAGTGCCAATTGCAACTACTGCTAAATCACATTCAAGTTGAAATTCCGAGCCTTTGATTGGAATAGGCCTTCTACGGCCTGACTCGTCAGGTTCTCCAAGCTCCATCTTAATACATTCAAACCCTGTTACCCAGCCATTGTCATCTCCAAAAAAACGAGTTGGTGCAGTTAAAAGATAGAATTGAACCCCTTCCTCTTCTGCATGATGAATCTCTTCGATACGTGCTGGCATCTCCTCTCTTGACCTTCGGTACACAATCCTAACCACATCTGCACCTAACCTCAAGGCTGTTCGGGCTGCATCCATAGCTACATTGCCTGCGCCAAATACAGCTACATTTTTACCTTTTGCAATAGGGGTATCATATTCTGGAAAGAGATAAGCCTTCATTAAATTGGATCTTGTTAGATATTCATTGGCAGAATATATACCACAGTAGTTCTCTCCAGGGATACCTAAAAACTGAGGAAGTCCTGCACCCAATCCTAAAAAGACTGCATCATATTCCTGAAGAAGTTCATCTACTGTTTCAATCCTTCCTATTACACAATTGCATTCTATCTTTACACCAAGCCTTTCCAAATAATTAACCTCTGCCTGAACAATAGCCTTTGGAAGACGAAACTCTGGAATTCCATAAATCAAGACTCCACCTGGTTTGTGAAGGGCTTCAAAAATGGTTACTTCATGTCCCTTAAGTATTAGATCTCCTGCAACGGTTAGACCAGCAGGGCCTGAGCCCACAACAGCTACCTTCTTCCCTGTTGATGGTGCCTTTTCAGGTATCTTTATCTCACCTTTTTCTCTCTCCCAGTCAGCGGCAAAGCGCTCAAGTCTTCCTATAGCCACTGGTTCATCCTTTTTTCCTACGATGCAATATTTTTCACACTGATCCTCCTGTGGACAAACACGGCCGCAGATGGCAGGTAGGCTGTTTCGCTCCTTCAATTTTCGGGCTGCGCCAATAAAATCTCCCTCGTAGATAAGTTTAATAAATGCAGGAATATCTATTTCTACTGGACACCCCTCCACGCATTTCGGTTTTTTACATTGAAGACAACGACTCGCCTCCAATTGTGCCAATTCAGGTGTATAACCAAATGGGACTTCATTAAAATTTTTTGCCCTAACCTTTGGGTCCTGCTCGGGCATCTTCTGTCTTGGAATTCTTTCTTTTTTCTCTTTTTCTGCCATCTTTCCCCCCTTTATCTCATAGATGCCAAAAATCTATCCATTGCAATCTTCTCTTCTGTTAGATATGCCCTCTGACGTTTAATCAATTCATCATAATCTACCTCATGACCATCAAATTCAGGTCCATCAACACAGCAGAATTTTGTTTTTCCTCCAACAGTGACACGGCATGCCCCACACATACCTGTTGCATCAACCATGATTGGATTGAGGCTTACCATAGTTTTTACACCATATTCTTTTGTCATCTTGCTTAAAAATTTCATCATTGGTACAGGCCCAATCCCAACAACAAGTTTCACATCCTTCCTACTATCTAATATCTGCTTGAGGACATCAGTTACAAAGCCATGATGCCCATAACTGCCATCATCTGTTGTAACCCTAAGTTCATGACTTGCCTCGCGCATCTCATCTTCAAGTATAAGAAGATCCTTTGTTCGTGCACCAATGATAGAGATGACATAATTTCCTGCATTTTTGTACGCCTTTGTAATCGGGTAAACTACAGCCACACCTGTCCCACCACCCACACAAACAACCGTACCAAGGTTTTCGATATGGGTTGGACGACCTAAAGGACCTATAATATCACTGATATAATCTCCAACATTGAAGGTTCTGAGAAGTGCTGTCGTTTTCCCAACAACTTGGAAGATAAGATCAATGGTCCCTGCATCTGGATCTGTGCCTGCCATGGTCAAAGGAATCCTCTCGCCTGTCTCATTAGCCCTAAGAACTATAAATTGACCAGGCTTTGCTTTTTTTGCTATTTTAGGAGCCTCAACCTTGAAATGGCAGACCGTCTTTTCAGCCATTTCCCTTTTAAAAACAATCTTATACACATTCACCCTCCTTTCTGATAAATTTTTCACAAAGTCACGCTAATATATAAAACGATAATTTTATAATGTCAATTGCTTAAAAAATTACGAATTTGGTTTTTTCTCAAGCGATTGTTAGCAATTTAAACATTAAAAGCCCGCATTCGAAGGGTTTTGAACCCTACATCACCAGTCATTCAAGGATTTTTTCAGAGCTCTCAGATTTGATCCTATACTTTTTGCATATAGTTCTACTAAATGCAAATTTGTTGGCATTTACGAATTGACTTATATTAAATGTTGCCCAATTGATGAGGAGGAATGTATCGTTGACTCATAATTACCTAAGGCTATGGTAATCTAAAACAATGGATATCCCCTCACCTTAATCTTTTGGTAGGATTATGGTGAGGGGTATTTTTTCATTCGTAATAGAAAAAACGTCATAAAAAGTTTATTTAGAAATTGCTTCAAGGGTGGAAATCAAAACATTTCTTGTGAATCTTGGATTATGAACACCATAACTACCATCATACCATATTAGCAGATAGTTCCAGAGAGCCCTAATCACTGGATCTGAGGTAGAAAAAACAGGCTTTCCCTGCTCCCCACATCCATCTTTTATATTCCCCATCTGGCTATAGATGGCCTTTCCATCTTCCATTATGAATTTCAAAGATATCTGTCCATGGATTCCCATTGGTATTTCTACTGCCTTAATCTGCTTTCCATCGATCGGAGTATTGGGAGTATCTTTATCAGTCTTTGGGTCCCATGAAGTTACACAGGCAATCTTTTCTTTTGAAGCAAGTATCTTCTTTTCAATAGCTGATGCCAATTGTTTTAGTAACTCTTTTGTTGGGGCTTGAATAAAGGATGGCTTCATCTTTGGACCATGGCAAGTGTTACAATCACCCGGTTTAAATGTATGACCTCCTTTTCCTAATTCTTTATGACAGGTAACACATGAATTTCCTGTTGCAAATGCATGTGGAGATTCGGTTGAAATAGTATCATTATAAAAGAAGGCATTCTTCCCGAGTATTACATCTGTCTGGGCGGACTCATGTGGTTGCACATACCGTTTAGGATCTGGACTGTCCCAATTTATACGGCCGTTTCTTGTATTATGACATGCCATACATAAAGCACCCTTACCCATAGCCTTTATTGAGATGCCATTTGGAAGTATTGGGATGTTATCTTTAATTCGTAACTCCGCACCGCTTGTATGGCAGGCCCCACAGGTAACAGATTGAACTTTATCCTTTGTAAGACCAAGACCTTTTATAAATTCCTCATCAGTCTTTTCTACTTTTGAACCATCAGGTTTTTTGATAAAACCAGGATCGCCTTTTAAGAGCTGGGGAAGCCACGCCTTAAATCCCTGTTCACTATGGCATCTTGCGCAGTGAGCTGTCTGTTCTTTTCTGCCTTCCCATGTGGCTTCATGAATCGATAATTCTTTGTGTGCATGTTTACTCTTTTTCCACTCAGCATTTGGATTTTGAGCTAAAGAAAATCCACCCATAAGAAAAAAGAAAAGCAAAATTAAAACTAACATATAACTTCTTTTTCCCATACAAACCTCCTCTATTTTTTTCTTATAAATATGTCTTACCAATGCTTTTAAAGTCAAGGCTTTTTAATTCTTTAAAAATTATTTATACGCTTTCTAAAAATTTTCCTTGATGTTTTATATAAAATTCGTAATATATATTCTCAAGGATTCTGGGAGGTCTTTATGGAGGAGCCAAAAAAGGTTGTCGATGGTTTTAGATTTCTCCCGCCTGGGCTCAGGGCATGGGTAAAGACCTTCATCCCTGAGGATAATTTTAAAGGCTATATCCCATGGACACCATTGTCAAAACCTTTAAATCAAATCACACTTGGTCTTGTAACAAGTGCAGGAATAAGTCTAAAATCTGATCCCCCTTTTGATATGGAAAGAGAAAAAAGGGAGCCCCTCTGGGGAGACCGCTCCTTTAGAAAGATCCCAAGAGGAACAACCGAAAGGGATATCAATGTCAATCATCTTCATATAAATACTAATTGGATAAAGCAAGATATCAATGTGATCCTACCACTTCAGAGAATGGAAGAATTTGAAAAAGAAGGAGTAATTGGCAGACTTGCTTCAAATGCCTATTCCTTTTATGGATTCCAGTGGCAAAGTACAGATTTTCTGAAAGAGGCAATTGAACCTATCTCAATACTTATGAAAGAAGAAGGGGTTGAAGCGGTTCTTTTAACTCCAGCCTGACCATTCTGCTGCCAGTCAGTTGGATTGGCAGCAAGATTCCTTGAGGAAAAAGGCCTTTCCACATTGGTATTGAGCCCCACATGGGAATTTCACAGGGCTGTTGGCATACCTCGAACAGCAGCAATTGAATATCCCTATGGAAGGCCTGTAGGTCAGGTTAGAGATCCTGACGGTCAGAAAAGGGTTTTAATTGAAGCCCTATCAATATTTGAGAAAGCAAAAACCCCGGGTGAGGTTTTTCATCTTCCATTTACATGGCCTGAAGATCCTAAGAAGACCGAATGGCAACCGCCTGAAATGTCTCCTCTAATCAGATATTACATTGATGAGATTAAAAAGATACGTAAAAATGTTTGAAAGGAGGGATCGATGATAAGATTCTTATTTGGTGTAATTATAGGGATTCTTATTTTCTTTTTCTTTATCTATTTTGGAGGCGGAAAGGCTGTAAAGAAGGTTGGTGAAAATTTAACTGAGACTGGGAAGAGAATGGAGATGATTGAAGAGACTATAAGAAAAGAGAAAGAAGATTTTACAACAGGAATAAAGAAAAAGATATTTAAAGAGGAGAAACAGATTCCCAAAAAGAATCAATAGCGAATAGTGAAATCTTCAAACTCTCCAGTATAATTCTCCCATTCAACCTTTACATTTGTCACAATTGCCTCAGAAGGCCCTCGATGACACCACTGAATAATACGATCCACTTTATCCTTATCGCCCTCAAAGACTGCCTCTACACGTCCATCCCTTCGATTTTTTACCCATCCCTTTACACCAATCTCATAGGCCTTCTCCTGTGTGTGATAACGAAAAAAGACACCCTGAACCTTTCCTTCAATAATTACATGAGCCCTTACCTTTTCCATATAAACTCCAGAATCTTTATCTCATCCTCACAGCTTTGACCCTCAGGCCGATTTACTAACAGCCTCCATCAATATCTTAAGTCGATTCACTGCCTTGGGTAAAACCTCACCAATCCTCTCAAAAAATCTGATATGCGAGAGGCGATCAAGTGGTGTTTCTCCTTGATTTATTATTATCAGTTTTGCACCGCTCTTTATTGCCTCCCTTGGCATATCAGCTGCAGGAGTAACAACCAGACTTGAGCCAACCACAACAAAAAGATCACTTCTTCTTGAATGATAGTATGATAAAAATAGGTCCCTCTCTGGAAGTGGTTGACCAAAATTAACAACACTTGAAACTAACTTACCACCACAATCACAAACCGTTTTACTAACGAAACGATCCACTGTTCTCTGACACAGAGAGCACCTTAGCTTTGTAATGTTTCCATGAAGTTCAGATAAAAGTTCAGGTCTTATACCTGATTTCAGATGGAGATTATCAACATTCTGTGAGATTAAAAAATTTAATTTTCCAATCCTCTGGAGTTCGACAATAGCTAAGTGTCCTGAGTTTGGTTCAAATTCGTTCCACGATTTATCTAAAGGTATTGGCGGAAGCCCTTTTTCCTGCCTTGTCCAGATTCCATTAGGGCCTCTAAAATCCGGAAGCCCAGACTCTGTACTTATTCCAGCCCCTGTAAAAAATACAATATATTTAGATTCATATAGAAGTCTTGCAAACCTTTCTATTCTTTTTTCAAGATCCTCTATCATTCTATGGTCTTATGAGTATCTCTAAGATACGTGGGAAAATATATTCTGCTACCTCTGAAAGGTATCCCCCATGAGTAAGAATAATGTATCTACCGCAACATACCTCTTTTGCGATCTCATTTACTTCGGTGGCGAGCCGAATAAAAAACTCTTTAGTTAATCCCCTATCACCATAATCTCCCTCGCAGGTATCATGGCCAAAATTATGAAAAATCAAAAAGGGTTTAAATTCTCTTACTCGATTAAAAAATTGTTTTCTAACCATCTCAAGATATCTTTCATCATCTGTTCTGTAACCTGTATCAACATCTACTTTTGTCCCATTCTCTTCGACCCTGTCCTCGTCACAAAAACACACATGTAGGATATCAGGATTGTTTCTAAAAACTGCCCTTGTCCCGTTACCATGATGACTATCCGTATCAATAATGGCAAATCTTTTTATACCAAACCTTTCCCTTACATTTACCACCGAAGGACCTATACATGAAAGATATGTTCCTCCCCATCCATAGGATGGTTCTGCATGATGACCTGCTGCCACTGTAAATACAAGACCATTTATTATCTTACCTTCTGCTACCATTTCAGTTGCCTGAACACAACCGCCAACCGAAAGAGAAGCGTCTCGATAATACCATGCCTTCTTTACCTCTTCCAGATAAGAATGTGAATGTACCTTTAAAAGTAAGGATTCCTTGACAGGTTCTGGTTCAAAGAGTTTAACCATTTTATTTTTAAGTAATTCTTTTAATATAGCCGGAAAATTATGAAATTTGTTGCCTATGATTGGCCAATTTCCATTGGCAAATTCAGGATGAAAGAATACACCCGTCGTCATAAAAAGATAGTTTATTCTTCTTTTTCACCACCTATATATTTTTTTCTGAGTTTTGGCTTTTCAATCTTGCCTGTGGGATTTCGGGGAACTTCACCGAAAAAGACCTTTTTCGGCCTTTTATATTTTGGTAATCCTTCACAATATCTTAAAATCTCCTCTTCAGTAATGGATTTTCCAGGTACAACATCAACAACTACAGCTACTACTTCACCTAATCTTTCATCAGGTAAACCAATTGCAGCAACATCTTTAATACATGGATGGGTATGTAAAAACTCCTCGACCTCTACAGGGAATATATTTTCTCCACCACAAATAATAAGGTCCTTTTTCCTGTCCACAAGATAAATGAAACCATCTTCATCCTGCCTTGCCATATCTCCTGTATAAAGCCACCCATCCCTTATCGCCTTTGCCGTAGCCTCCGGATTCTTATAATATTCCTTCATCACCCCATCACCACGAACAACTAGCTCTCCAACTTCTCCTCTTTTCACATCATTTCCTTCTTCATCAACTATTCGAGCCTCCCAATTAAATCCCGGCAGGCCAATAGCTCCAACCTTATGTTCATTTTCTATTCCTAAGTGGACACATCCTGGACCTGTTGATTCACTTAAACCATAATCTGTATCATAGGCCATCTTGGGAAAATACTCCTTCCAGTGTTTTACAAGAGATGGCGGGACAGGTTGAGCGCCTATATGCATCAACCTAAGCTGTTTCAATTTATAATTCTCGAGTTTTATCTCTCCACTATCAAGTTTTAGAAGTATATCTTGTGCCCATGGGACAAGTAGCCATAGAATGGTCCCACCTTCTTCACTTACTGCTTCCAAAATCCATTCAGGAGAAACCCCTCTCAGAATCACTGCTGGACCACCAACGATAAAACTTCCAAACCAATGCATCTTTGCTCCTGTATGATAAAGTGGTGGAATTAGAATAAAATTATCTCTTCGTGTTTGATAATGATGGGCATTCTCCGTTATGCAGGCTGATACCATATTCTTATGTGTTAAAAGGATAGGTTTTGGAGTTCCTGTTGTACCCGAGGTAAAATAGAGCCCGCAGGGGTCATCATACTCAATATGAATCTTTGGAGGAGTTGATGAAGATCTCTCCATCAATCTATCAAAAGGCTCAGAATAACTTGGAACTTCCTTGCCGACAGTAATAAAATGTTCAATTGTATAGAGACTATCCTTTATACTATCAATCCTATCAATAAACTCTTCCCCAAAAACCATGCATTTTGGTTCTGCAACATCACAACAGAATTTGATATCCCTGCTTGTAAAACGAAAATTTAAAGGAACAACCCAGGCACCGGTACGTATAATTCCAAAATATGTAATAAGCCAATCTATAGAGTTCATCATTAGATGAATAACCTTATCACCTTTCTTTATCCCTTTTTTTATTAAAATGTTGGCAAAGCGGTTTGCTTCATCATCAAACTGTTTCCAGGTAATCTCCCTCCTTTGGCCTTCTGATGGGATCCTCTCAATAAGTGCCACACCATTTGGGTACATCCTGCCATTTCTGGCCAAGATCTCTCCAATATGTATATCAATGTTTCCCATAAGGCCCCTCCAAATATCCTCCTATTATATTTACTTCCATGTCCTGCGATCTATAATTAGGCTATCTTTCTCAGTGAGTGTACCCTCTTTTATAAATTCAACCTTATCTACCCTAACTGTACATATCTCTTTAAATACATCTTCAAACTCGCGTTCGATCCTCTGCCTTAGCTCTCCTTCTTCAGGTGCTTCAATCCTAATGGTTAAAAAGTCCTTAAATTCAATTCTATCAACAATGGCCTGAAGTTTAATGTCAGAGAATCTTGATGAAACCTTTCTTAACTGACTTGGAGCAATAAACATTCCCCTAACCTTTACTGCCTCACCCACTCTACCACTTATACCCATTAGCCGATACGATGTCCTTCCACATGGACATCGATCTTTAACAAAATATGATAGGTCTCCTGTTCCAAAACGGAAAAGAAAGAATATATTGTTAAGCCTTGTAACCACTACTTCTCCTAACTCTCCGGGTCCGAGTTGTTTCCCTGTAGAAGGATCAACTATCTCCACAATCACTTCTTCACAAATATGCCATCCATTCTTTTCTTTACATTCATATGCAATATCCCCAACCTCTGTTGCACCATACATCTGATATGTATCTATCCCATATTCATTTTCAAATCTCTCTCTTAAAGAAGGTTGAAGAGGCTCGGCTACAAAACTTGCCCTTCTAATCTTAAAACTGTTTTTAAAATCATAACCCATCTCTTCAGCCTTCTTTATAATAGCCATTAAAAAACTTGGAGTCCCCGTATATCCTGTTATACCAAGATCACGAATAAGCTGTACCTGGTTCTCTGTGCTTGAAGTTCCAGAAGGGACAACTGTCACACCGATTCTTCTTAGACCACTATGAAATGTTAAGCCTGCTGCTACCATATGATAAGAGAATGTATTTAGAACAATATCTCCCTTTCTGAATCCTGCTGCATAATACCCTTTCGCCCAGATTGGATCCCTGTCTGAAAGATGAGGTTCATAGACAGGACCTGGCGAGGTAAAAATCCTGTCAATATAGATGTCTTTATTCTCTAACCCCCCAAATGGAGGTTCTTCCATTTCGAGTTTCACAATCTCTTCTCTTGAAATTACAGGAAGTTTTTCCAAGTCTTTGGTTGTTTTTATCTCTGAGGGCCGAATCCCCCTTTCATCAAATATCTTTCTTACCCTTGATGACTTTTTGTAGGCAAGTCTCACCATCTTAGAAAGACCTTGATTATAATAGGCCTGTCTTTTTGTTTGCGACATCCCTTCTTTTGGATCAAAAAAACGTGGCTCCTTTGCCTTTATTGCCATATCTTTTCCTCCATAAAAATAAGATTTTATAGTTACAGCCAGCGTTTACGGCGTTTGTATGCCTTTACTTCTTTATAAGATTTAAGCGTTCCTGAAGATGCTGTTCCTAAGTAGAATTCTTTAACGTCAGGATTCTCTCTCAATCTTGATGCCTCATCCTCCATAACTATCTTTCCATTCTCCATCACATATCCATAATTGGCAATCTGAAGGGCCATATTTGCATTCTGCTCTACGAGCATTATAGTTGTTCCTTGCTCTTCATTGATCTTTTTTACGATCTCAAAGATCTCTCTTACCAAAAATGGGGCAAGCCCAAGAGATGGCTCATCAAGCAACAGAAGCTTTGGTTGAGCCATCAGGGCACGACCCATAACAAGCATCTGTAGCTCTCCACCACTGCAATAACCTGCCATTTGATTTTTTCGCGAAACAAGTGGCTTAAAATAATGATATACCAATTCAAGGTCTTTTTTATAAGGCTTGCCCCAACGTGTAGCTGTTCCGACCCTGAGGTTCTCTTCTACTGTGAGATATTTAAAGGGTTGACGACCTTCGAGAACTTGAATGATACCTAATCGAGTAATCTCTTCAGGCGCAGAATTCTGAATCTCACGGCCTTCATAAATGATGCTTCCCTCGGTTACCTTACCATTTTCAGGTTTAAGTAAGCCTGATATGGCCTTCAGTGTAGTTGTCTTCCCTGCACCATTGCTCCCTAAGAGTGATACAATCTGACCCTTTTTTATAGTTAGAGAGACACCTTTTAATACCTGTATTACATCTTGATAGACAACACTAATGTTATTGATTTGAAGAAGAATATTATCTTCCATGATTTTAAAACCTCCCCTTTATTTTAAAACCCGGGGAATCAGTATGAAAATGGCCAGAGTTTAAAGCTTGATTTCACTATTCGCCATATCTCTGCTAATCCTTTTGGCTCAAAAATTATAAATATTATGATAGCCAGACCGAATATAAACTCCCTAAGAGGGGCAATGGTTAAGGCAACCTTTGATAATGCACCTATATTCATAAAAAACTCTGTTGAGTGACTAAGTATCTCATTAAGCCCTGTAATAAAAATCGCACCAAATACTGAACCCGGTATACTCCCTAACCCCCCAATAATGATCATAGCTATGAATTCGATTGATAGCATTAATGTATAAGGCTCGGGAGTTATACTTCCGATATAAAAGGCTGCGAGGCCTCCTGCAAATCCTGCATAAAAAGAGCTTATAGCAAATGAAAGAAGTTTATAACGAAAAAGTGGAATACCCATGCCTTCAGCAGCCCTATCGTTATCCCTTATGGCAATAAATGCTCGACCATAGCGGGTTCGCATGAGATTTACTGCAAACCATGTCATTACGACAAAACAAACAAAAATTACAAAGAAAAAGTAACGATCTCCCTTGACATCGATTCCAAATAGAGTCGCCTTTGGAAGCATGATCCCCATTGGTCCTTTAGTTAAGCTCTCCCAAGAAACAAAAAGATACTGTAAAATGAATTGGCCTGCAAGGGTTGCAATTGTAAGGTAAAGATGTTTAAGCCTTGCAGATGGAATACCAAAGATCAAACCTACAAGGGATGTTATTATCCCCCCTCCTATCAAGGAAAGCCAGAAAGGAAATCGGAGTGCTGTTGAAAGTATGGCTGCTCCATATGCTCCAACACCGAAGAATGCACCGTGACCGAGTGAGATCTGACCCGTATATCCTATAAGAATGTTAAGGCCAATGGCAGCTATTGCTGCTATTCCAACGTGATTAATGATATATAAGAGATATGGGCTACAGATAAATGGTATCACACCGAATAAAATAATCAACCCCACGATTAACCAGAACCTACCAAAATCTGTTGAAAATATGGCAAGCTCCTCTTCATATCTCTCTTTAAAATTACCACATGGATGAAATCTCAGCTTCCTCATCTTATCTCCCTATTAATAATTATTAAACCCTTTCAATCTCTACAAGACCAAAGAGTCCATAAGGTTTGACCAATAAAATAAGTACAAGGATAATGAAGGGAATCACTTCTTTAAGAGAAGTAGAGATATAACCTCCAGTAAAAGTTTCGAGTAATCCAATGATAAGTCCTCCGATTATTGCCCCTCCAATACTTTCAAGTCCACCAAGGATAACAACAGGAAAGACCTTTAATCCCATTATGCTTATATCATGGACATTGATACCATTCATGATACCAAGAATAATCCCGCTTAGGGCACAGACCAGTGAAGCGATTGCCCAAGAAAGGGCAAATACCCTCCTTACATGTACCCCTAGTGATAAGGCAGCGGTCTGATTATCTGCAACAGACCTCATATATATACCTTGAGATGAATATTTAAAAAAGAATCCAAAGATCGATAAAAAGATTATTCCTATTATAAATGAGGCTACATATACGGGTTGAATACTTACTGCTCCCCATTGAATGGTGAGACCATTTGGAAGAAAGTCAGGGTAGTTAAAGAGATTGCCTCCAAATATTACAAGGAGTAATCCTTTAAACATTGCTGCAAGCCCCACAGTTAACATGATAACTTCTATTAAAGCCTCTCCAATAAGGGGACGGAGGAAAAAACGCTCAATAACAAAACCCAGCGAAAAACTTCCTGCCAGTGTCAATAAAAACGCTATTGGGATGGGTAGATTAAACTTTACTGAAAATAGAAGGAAGATAAAAGCACCTATTGATAATAACTCTCCGTGGGCAAAGTTTAAAACACTTGATGACTTAAAAATCATTACAAAACCAAGTGCAGCAAGGGCATAAAGAAACCCCACTGATAGTCCCTGTATCGTAAGTTGAAGAAAAAATTCCATATATAAAGACCTCCTCACTCCACTGTTAATATCCTTACTTTTGTTTTTATCATTCCTACATGCCCGTCTCGATAGCGGACTTTTCCAGTAACCTCTATCTCTTTTCTGTCACTATACATTGCTTCAATCAAATCAATATACTGCTCATATACAAATTTTCTTCGAACCTTCCCTGTTCTTGTAAGCTCTTCATCATCTGCATCGAGAAGTTTATATAGGAGGATTATCTTCTTTAATCTCATCGGCTTCGGAAGTTGGGTATTAACCTTACGGACTTCATTAAGGATCAGATCTTCAACCTCTGGTCTTTGTGAAAGATCTGTATAAGTTGTATAAGGAATCATTCTATCCTCTGCCCAGCTTCCTACATTTCCAAAATCTATATTGATAAACCCTGTGATATAATCTCTACCCTCTCCCCAGACAACTGCCTCTTTAATATAAGGACTGAATTTCAATCTTGTTTCGATAAAGTCTGCAGAAATCGCCTCTCCTGCCTTTGTTCTCATAATCTCTTCTTTTCGACCAATAATGAGCAGATGCCCATCATTATCAATATAGCCTGCATCGCCAGTATGTAGCCATCCATCTCTTAATGCCTTTTGTGTGGCTTCAGGATCTTGATAGTAACCTAAGAAACAGGATGGTGTCTTTACCAATACTTCCTGATCCTCAGAAATCCTTATCTCTGTTCGTGGCAAGGGTTTTCCAACAGTTTCAGGTTTTACCTCATTATCTGGTTGAACCTGAAACACTCCTCCCCCTTCTGTAAGTCCATAGGCATGTTTCAGGTTAAGCCCTTTTGCCCTGAAAAACCTGATAACATCTGGACTAATGGGATGCCCTCCTGTAATTGCAGCCTTAATCTGCGAACACCCTACACGATCAAGAAGGGGCTCATAAACTATTTTTGAAAATATCTTACGAAGTATCCTTAAGGTTAAACTAACAGGTTCTTTCTTAGACTCTCTATCAACTACCTCACCACCAATCTTTTCTCCAAGTTCAAAAAGTTTCCTTTTAACCCATCCTGAATCTGCTATCTTAACCCTGATCTTAGAAGCCAATTCTTCCCAGAATCTCGATGATGTAATAATAATAGCCGGTCCGATCTCTCGAAAATCCTCTGCCTGGGTCTCTAAGGTCTCTGGGAAATTCATTGTCATCCCTGAAAGTGGAGAAACGCCCATTCCCCACATTTGATCTACAATCCATGCTGTAGGAGTTATAGAGATCCAATTATCATCAGGACCTATAGGAACAGTCTCAATCCATTTTCTTGCAATCTCTGTAAAACTCCTATGAGAGATCATTGCAAGTTTCGGTATACCTGTTGTCCCTGAGGTCATAATCATGAGTGCAACTTCATCAGGTTTACCCTTCCAGAGTTCTTCTTCAAATCTCCCGGGTTCGTCCTGATCAATCCTTGCCCCGATATCAAGTAGCTCCTTGAAACTCATTAACCAAGGATTCTCTTTATATCTTCTCATTCCTGTCTGATCGATATATATTACCTTGCGGATATTGGGAAGATCGTCCTTCATCTCGAGAAGTTTATCTACCTGCTCCTGGTCCTGGGCTACAACAAAAACAGCCTGGATACGGTTAAGTATGACACAGAGCTCCTTTGCTATGGAGGATGTGAATAGATTGATCGTAACAGCACCTATAGACTGGGCCCCCATTTCTGTAAATAGCCATTCAGGATGGTTGTCGGTAATGATTCCGATATTTTCTCCTCTTCTTAAACCAAGATGCAGTAGTCCCATGGCCACATGTCTTGTATACTTTATATAATCATCCCATGTATATGAGAGCCAGATACCATACATCTTTTCACGTATAGCAACCTTTTTAGAACCAAAGTTCTTTGCTTGATAAAACAGGATCTGGGGAAGTGTATAGTCCATCATTGAGGAGAGGATCTTTTCATCCATATATTAAACCCTTTTAAATCCTTTTTATATATTTAGAATTTAACCGTATCGCCCAAATAAGCCTTTATAACCTCAGGGTGGTTCTGAATAACCTCAGGAGGCCCTTCTGCAATCTTCTCTCCAAAATTCAAAACCACTATTCTCTGAGATATACTCATAACTACAGACATATCATGCTCAACAAGGATAATGGTTTGTCCCCGTGAAGAATTCAATTCTAAAAGGAACCTAACCATATCCTCCTTTTCCTCAAGTGTCATCCCTGCAAATGGTTCATCCAAGACTAAAAGCTTTGGTTCTAAAGCAAGGGCACGACCTAATTCAACCCTCTTTCTTAATCCATATGGAATCGACCCGACTGGTTTTTTCCTTATAGATTGCATTTCAAGAAAATCTATCAATTCTTCAAGGATTCTGCGATGACGAACCTCCTCTTTTTGAACCAATTTTGAAAAGACTGTTGCCCTACAAAATCCATAATTGCAGTATTGATGGCGGGCAAGGAGCATATTGGCCAATACAGTCATTCCAGGAAATAGCTCTATATTCTGGTATGTCCTCCCTATTCCTTTCTTTGTAATCTCATGGGGGCGAAGCCCTGTGATCTCCTCACCATTAAAAAATATCCTTCCTTTCTGTGGATGATAATACCCTGTGATACAGTTAAGTAAACTCGTTTTCCCTGCACCATTTGGCCCGATAATACTTATAAGCTCACCTGTATGCACAGTTAGATCTACATCATGCAGGGCCATTACACCCCCAAAACTCAAAGTTATCTTTTTTACCTCAAGCTCAGCCCGACGTTCCTCGGGCTGAGCCTGAGAAAATACACTTGGTTCTCCACGAAATGCCTTCATCAAAATCTCCCTTTACTTTAACATCCTTGGAACTTCCAAAACCTTTACCTTCTCCTTTCCTGGGGTATAGAATTCTGTCATTGGAGAGTAGGTAGCATCCTCATGAATCTGAACAATTCTACCTCTAAAAGAACCTTCATGATTATCCTTTGTATAAGTCACGTAAGGTACCAATCCACCAAAATCTTCATTATTGAAGGTCTCCATGGCCTTATTGATTGTCATTGAATTGATATTTCCATATAACCCACTTGCCCTATGGATTGCCCTTTCCTGGATCATTGCAACAACAACCCCTTCCCAATAAGAAGTTTCAAACTTATCCACTGTTTTATATCTGTCCCATAATTTCTTCAGTATCTCGATTCCAGGGGTCTTATCCTGTGGAAGTACACCGCAGAATTGCATGAATAAACGATCACGAATCAAACCTTTCCCAAGTTTGAAAAAGTCAGGATCTGTCGTAGTCCAGGTTCCAAAGAATGGGACATTATAACCTATCTTATCTGCTGCCTTAAGCGCTGTAATTACGGCTGCAGGCAAAATCTGCATAAATACATACTCTGCACCTTTACTTTTCAAACGTAACATCTCTGTCGTTAAATCCACAGTTGCAGGTGGAAACTCTTCAATGGCAACAATATTAATGTTATTCTTTGCTGCATACTCTTTGCTTGGATCATGGATAGATCTTCCATAAACGTTATTATATGTGAGAAGCCCGACCTTTGGTGGCTCCTTACCCTTATGAATCGTCTTTATATATTCAAGAATCGCATAGGAATCCAGAATGTAGCTTCCAAATGGAAGATACATATAATCAATAGGAGGTTTTAGTATCCCCTGATAGGTTGAATAATTGATAGTGGGGATCTTATACTCCTGAATTATAGGCTTTACCTGAATCCCGGTTCCTGCATCCCATGTAGCAATCATGTCCTTCTTTTCCTCACAGAACTTCTTTACGAACTTTACACCCTCGGGCACCTTATAGGCATGGTCAACGATTTCAAGCTCTATCTTTCTGCCGGCAATGCCACCTTTAACCTCATTAACATAGTTGATATAATCCC
>JBBIOI010000046.1:0-24154 GCA_037443425.1 Deltaproteobacteria bacterium | reverse complement strand
ATGGGTTGCAAAGAAATGTTTTCCCATATTGCTAAGAATTGGATTGGGATAGGCTATCCCGTTCTCAGTTATAATACATTCGACGGCCGCTGCCTTTGCAAAGGTCCTTATAGTCTCTGCATAGATGATAAGCTCTGTGATCTTGTCTCTTATATGAGAGGCCCTTGCAACACCATTATAATCAGCAATCAATTGAGCTGCGCCTATCATCACATCAGCAAAAGGAGGTTTATAAGAAATCCCTGTAAACCTGTGCCATGTAGCAAAGGTGTTAGCAAGGGGACCAGCAAATTCCCATTCTCCATCCATAAAGATTCTTTCTCGGGGGACAAAAACCTCATCAAATATGGTCATGGCTTCAAGCGTAATATGTCTTGATGTTATTGGATAATCGAACCAAGATATATCTTCAAGTTCGGGTCTACTGATAATCTTAATCCCTTTTGTGTTGACAGGGATTCCAAATGCGATGCAATAATCACGGTCTGCCTCTGTCATTGCACGAGTTGGAAGAACTATCAGTTCGTTCGTTATCGGAGCAGATGTAGTATGAACCTTTGCACCTTTTACCACAACTCCGTCCTTACTTCGATCGATCACCTTAAGATAAAAGTAAGGCATTGCCTGACGGGAAGGAGTAAGGCTTCGGTCTCCTTTGACATCTGTTACTGCGCCCGCCATGCTTAGGTCGTTTTCCTGAAGATATTCTCTATAATCTGCAACCCTTTTTGAATATTCTGTTCCATTTTTCTTATCCATAATATAAGTAATCATTGCAAGTGCATTCAGTGCATCTGTTCCGATCTCTTTCATAAACAGGATGATTGCATCTCCATGGGTTGTTGCTGTTTCGATCAATTTACGTCTTCTTAATAGATCCTCTGAAGATCTTGGAATCTCAAAATATCGCCTGATCTCATTGCCTGTTGTTGGCGATCTTGTAATCATGAGATCCCAGAGGCCTTCCTTTTTATGAAGTTCATAATCTATTGCAGCATGCTCTATTGCCCTTCTTAAGATTGGGTGTCCTGTTACATCTTCTACCCTTTTCCCATGGATATATATCACGCGTCCATCTCTAAGACTTTCGATATACTGTTTTGCATCTCTTAAGGCCATAATACCTCCTTTACATTCCCATCCCACCATCCACCTGGAAGACAGCACCTGTTATGTAGGAGCCTTTAAATGCTAAGAAACTTACAAGAGATGAAACCTCTTCAAGCCTTCCAGGTCTTCCCATCGGAATTCTTGATAGCTCCCTCTGAACCTTCTCTTCTGTATTAAATAAAGGGGCTGTCATATCTGTTCTTAGAAACCCCGGGACAACAACATTAACCGTGATATTCTTTTTTGCCACTTCCTTGGCCAGCGACTTTGTAAATCCTATTAAACCTGCCTTCGCAGCCCCATAAGCTGTATCTCCTGGATATCCATGAAGTCCAACATCAGATGAGATATTTATAATCCTTCCCCATTCCTTTTCGAGCATGTATGGAATTATAAATCTACAGCAATTAAAAGTCCCTCTAAGAATTGAATCAATAACGATATCCCAGTCCTCAGTTGATAATTTTTGAATCCTTCCTCCTCTATGAATTGCAGCATTATTTACAAGGATATCAATCCTTCCAAATGTTTCAATGGACTTATCAACCATTGACTTAACCTCTTGTTCATTTGAAACATCTGCCCTTATAGCTATGGCCTTTCGGCCCATAGCCTCTATCTCTTTAACTACATTTTCTGCCTCCTCAGAACGTAACCGATAATTTACTACCAGATTGGCACCATCCTTTGCCAACTCAAGGGCAATGGCTCGGCCAATACCCCTTGAGGCTCCAGTAACTAATGCAATCCTTATCGACTCTTCCATAATTATTACTCCACGGTTCAAAATTCTCCTTTATTTTTTAAGATATTCCTTTATAATCTTTCCAGCAGGATTTCTCGGTAGACTTTCTCTAAATTCAACATATTTTGGGATTTTGAATTTAGCCAGATGTCTACCGCAGAATTCCTGTATCTCTTCAGGTGTGGCAGTCTCACCTTCTTTTAGGACAATTACTACTTTTACCTCTTCTCCAAAAACCGGATCTGGTACCCCCACTGCCGCAGCGTCAAGTACTTTGGGATTTCTATAAAGGACATTTTCCACTTCAAGGCTCCAGATCTTTTCTCCTCCACGATTGATCATATCTTTCATCCTATCAAGTATATAAACATAACCTTCCTCATCAATCTTTGCTATATCTCCAGTATGTAGCCAACCGTCTCTAATCGTCTTCTTTGTTGCCTCAGGATTATTCCAATATTCTTTTAAAGTTTGACATCCCCTGATTAATAGCTCTCCTGGTTCACCAGGAGGCAATCCATTTCCCTCTGTATCCACTACTTTGATATCTATTAAGGGAATTGGAAGTCCTACAGAGCCTTTATGTCTCAAAGCCTCCTGGATACTTGTTGTAGTGAGGGTCATTCCACATGCCTCTGTAAGACCATAACCAGGACAGAGATTAAGTTGGGGCATCTTTTTTAAGCATAGATCAATTAACTCCTCTGGCGTAGCTGATCCACCCGCTCCAAACAACCTTAGTGAGCTTGAGTCGTAATGTTCAAATTCAGGGTTATTAATCATAAGCCAAAGAATTGTTGGAACTCCAATCATTGTTGTTACCTTTTCCTGTTCAATTATCTTTAGTGCATCAACAGCATTAAATTTTTTCATAAAAACTGTTGGAATACCTGCATACACAGCACCACAAAAATCCATAACGAGTCCTGTTACATGAAATAAAGGAACAGGGCATAAGTTCTTGTCCCTTTCTGATTTCCAATCAAAAAGCTCACAAATCCACATAGCCTCTGAAATTACGCCTCTATGGGAGAGAACAGCACCTTTTGGTCGACCTGTTGTCCCTGAAGTATACATGATAAGTGCACTATCCATCTCTTCTACCTGAATCTCAAAATCTTTATAATCCTTCTTATCTATTAACCTTTTAAACTCCTCCTTATTCACCACAATCACATTCTCTACACTCTTGATCTCAGATTTAATGCCCATTATGACATCAGAAAATTCTTCGTCAATAAAAACCATCTTCGATCCTGAATCATTTATCTGAAAGGCTGCCTCCTCTCCTTTGTAAGCGGTGTTTAGAGGTACTGCAATTGCCCCTATATTTACTAATGAAAAGAAGATTACACCAAATTCCCATCCATTCCGAAGCATAATTGAGACTCTATCGCCTTTTTTAATCCCATATTCATAGTAAAGGCCTTTTGATAAATTGTTCACCAACGAAGCAAACTGAATATAAGTTAATCTAATGTCAGGGCTTATTATGGCTTCTAATTCTCCCTCTTTTTTGACCGTATTTAACAAAAGTTCAGAAAGATTCTTTGGTCTATCAGTATAAACGAGTTCATTATATCCTGAGGGGGGTTGTATTTCTGAAACTTTATATCTTGTTGGAATTTTTTTTATCTTTAATCCCATTCTTTATCCCCTTTTTAAAAGTTTTTAATCTTTAATGCCTTCCAAATTATTTCATTGTCTTGGGCAAAAAGAGGCTTATCTCAGGAAATGCCACAACTATTCCAATAGCAATTAAATATATAATTACAAATGGAAGGATACCCCTAAAGATATCCTCCATAGGAACCTTAGTAACTCCCTGAACAACATAGACATTGATTGCAACAGGAGGGGTGATCATCCCTAATTCTGCCATCATACAGATAAGTACACAAAACCAGATTGGTTCATAACCCAATTGGATGATTACAGGGAAAAAGACCGGGACTGTAAGAAGTATCATTCCCAGTGTATCAAGAAACATTCCGAGAGGGATATATAGAAGTAGCATGCCTATTACAATTCCGATGGGAGGAACTGGTAGACCTGTGATCCATTTACTTACCATTGCAGGGACACCAGCTATTCCAAGAAATATATTAAAGATACTTGCACCAATAAGGATGAATAGCATGTAGCATGTAATCTGAGCAGATTCTGCAAGTGCCTTAAGAAATGCTGAGAGAGGCATTCTTTTTACCAGGGCAAGGATAAAACTACCGAATGCACCAATACTGCCTGCCTCTGATGGTGAAAAAACGCCAAAGTATAAGCCTCCTATTACCATTAAAAAAAGTACTATCATCCCCCAGACACCGGTTAAAGATTGAAGCCTCTCTTTCCAAGAGAATGGTTTGCCCGGAGGACCAAGAGAAGGGTTTCTTTTACACATAATGAAAATCAGTAATATAAATAGTCCGGAAAGTATAAGGCCAGGTAAAATCCCGGCTATGAACAAGGCGCCAACAGAGGTTTCTGTGATAATCCCCAAGATAATAAAAATTGTACTTGGAGGGATGAGAATTCCAAGTGTCCCTCCTGCTGCAATAGTCCCTGTTGCTAATCGTGAGCTATAGTTATATCTTTTCATTTCGGGAAAGGTAATCGTTCCCATCGTAGCTGCTGAGGCAAGGCTTGATCCTGTGCATGCAGCAAAGGCAGTACAGGCAGCCATGGTGGCAAGTGCAAGGCCTCCTGGTAGCCGTGACATTAATTTATAGGCTGCATCAAAGAGGTTTCTACTTATTCCTGAATAAAAGGCAAATTGCCCCATGAGTGTAAATAAGGGTACTGCACAGAGGACAAAAGAAGCCACCTGGGAGTATGGATTTCCGCCAAGGAGGTTTAGTGCTGGCATAAAACCTTTTAAAAATACCATTCCTCCAAATCCAACTAAGGCAAAAGAAAATCCAAGAGGTAAGCCTAAAAATGATAGAAAAAGAAAGGAAGCTATAGCTAAAAAGCCGATAGAGAGTGGAGACATTTTACCCCTTTTTTCTTAATTGCCCGATATTTTGAAGCATCTGTATAATGATTACAAGTGATAATAGAAGTGCTCCCAGAGGGACAAGGAGTTGAGGAAGAAACATAGGGATTTCAATTGTTGGAATAGTCCTACCCATATGCCAATAACCAATAGTCAATACCCAACCCCGCCACAATATGAGAATTGAAATAAAAAGGGCACAGCCATTTGTTATTAGATTTAAAAAAGTTTGAGTTCTAAGCGAAAAACGAGAGATCAGGATCTCCATTCTTACATGGGCTCTGTTCTCCTGAGTATAGCCAAGACCAAGGAGGACAATAGCAGGAAGAATGATCTCAAAGATTTCAAATGTTCCAAGAATTGGACGATTAAAAATATATCTCCCAATAACATCAGCTGTGCCCAAAATCATCATAAAGAAAAGTAGTACCAAACAGAAGTTTTTTATGTATCTGTTTATGAAATGGATTCCTTTAGCCAATAAATCTACTTTCTCACTCATTAAAGACCTTCTTTATCTACTTTATTTTGGCAGAATGAATGGTTCTTTTGCCCCGAGATTCTCAAGTATTTGATAAAGCTCTGTCAATGCCTTTTTAGCAGGGAGACCTTTTCCTTCTAATTTAGTCACCCATGTACTAAAAACTGGAGAGATTATCTTATCCAGTTTTTTCATCTCTGATTCACTCCAGGTAATTGTTTCCACTCTATTTTTACGTGCAAATGCAAATCCCCTTTCATTATATTCATCAAAGGTTTTAGCCCCAAACAGGGAGAGCCTTTCCCAGTTCTCCTCAATATACCTCTTCCCTGAATCGGGTAAGGCTGCGTAAGGTTTTTTATTCATTGCCCAGCTCTGTGTAGTTGTTCCGATATTTGTCATAATTAAGTATTTGGCTATCTCCCCAATCTTGAAGGCAACGGCCATATCTCCACATGCCCAAGTTCCATCTATGATCCCTTTCTGGAATGATGTATATATCTCACCAGCAGGCATACTAACAGGAACCGCTCCAATTGCTTTGGTTACTTCTACAAAGGTTGGAGATGGACATCTAAGCTTTTTCCCCACAAGACCTTCAACACTTGTAATCTTAACACTACTCCAGAGCTGATAGGGGCCAATACAATGATAAAAAAGAAACTTTACATCCCCATATTCCTTATCACAGTAGCCTTTCTTATATATCTCGATCATCGCCTTTGTTAAGATCTCAGCAGATGGGTAACGGAGCGGGAGTTCAAACATCTCCGTGAATGGGAAGACACCAGGGGTATATCCGATATTGAACTGACCGAAATCAATAACGCCCTGCACCAATCGGGTATAAAGTTCTGGAACAGGGCCCAATGCTGATGCTGTATGCCAGTTTACCTTTACCAATCCTCCAGTTGCCTGTTCCAGGCCCTTAATAAATTCTGGGCCGATGATTCTTGCTGGTGGAGTCATGGTTGGTGTCCATGTTTCACCTGTAAGGGTTATTGGTTTCTGTGCATTGGCAGGAATTAAAGGTAAGAGAAAGATTACAGTTAAGATTAATAAAAAGTTTAAAATCCTTATAATCTTATTATGATAAATCCTTTTTTCCATCTTTTACCCCTCCTTTTTGAATTAGAGTTTTAATAAAAATCTTCTCGATCATCATATCCTTAATTTAAAGGTCTCACCCCCTTTCAATAACCATTGCAAATCCTAATCCTCCTCCAACACAGAGAGTTGCAAGGCCAAGGTTGAGATTCCTCCTTATCATTTCATGTATGAGTGTTACTACGAGGCGACATCCTGTTGCTCCCACAGGGTGACCAAGTGCAATACCACTGCCATTTACATTCACAATCTCCCTGTTTAATCCAAGTTCCCTTTCGCAGGCTAAATACTGGGCTGCAAACGCCTCATTGATTTCGATAAGTTCTATATCATTTAAACTAAGACCTAATCTCTTTAGAACCTTCCTTGTTGCGGGCACAGGTCCAATTCCCATATACGATGGGTCAACCCCCACGATTGCATATCCAATAATCTTAGCCAATGGCTTAAGACCTACCCCTTTTGCCTTTTTTTCAGACATAAGCAGAACCAGAGCTGCTGCGTCATTTAATCCTGAAGAATTACCAGCTGTAACAGTTCCATTGTTTTTAAACGCTGGAGGTAATTTAGAAAGCTTCTCAAGTGTTGTATCTGGCCTCGGATGCTCATCCTTATCCACTATTATAGGATCGCCTTTTTTCTGTGGGATATAAACCGGTGTAATCTCTGCCTTAAATTTCCCCTCCTCAATGGCTCGACAAGCCCTCTGGTGGCTTAAAAGAGCAAATTGATCCTGTTCTTCTCTTGAAATACCATACTTCTCTGCTAAGTTCTCTGCTGTGAGTCCCATACCTGCTCCAATAGGATACTCCTGCATTGCCCTCCATAGCATATCCACCATTTGGCCATGTCTGATACGCTGACCCCAGCGGGCAGTTGTCAGAATGTATGGGGCATTACTCATACTTTCGACTCCTCCAGCAATCACTACATCAACATCCCCATCACGAATTGCCTGAACACCGCAGATAATGGCTTGCATAGCGGAGGCGCAGTTGACAACAATTGTAAAGGCAGGGGTCTCAATTGGAAGGCCGCATTTAACTGAAGCAATCCTGGCTACATTTTGATCCAGAGGTTCAAAACAGTTTCCCATTATCACTTGATCAACGAACTTCTTATCTAAACCAACCCTCGAAAGCAGTGATTCAATCACTGTGATACTGAGTGAAACTGCCGAAACATCTTTTAATGATCCTCCAAAGTCACCAATAGGTGTTCTTGTAGCACTTACAATTACAACATCTTTCATAAATATCTTCCTAAACGTTTTATGGTCTTTTTAAATCGATTTGTTTAATATCATATTCATCTAAATTTTTTTGTCAAGAAAAAGTTCTGAGCTCTCTGAGAAAGTCCTTAATAGACTGGCGAGGTAGGGTTTAAAACCCTTCGAATGCGGGCTTTTAATGTTTATTAATGGGAACATAAAATAAATGACACCTTGATAAGGGTTCGGCAAGCCACAAGGGCTTACCCTACGAAAAAAATTAATAATTTATGAAACCAAATACGGCAAGGGACAAACCCATGCCTTACGGGAAGGTAAGGATGATAACTGTAAATATTTAATTGCTCCGATTAATAAATTTCTAACAATTGCCTGAGAAAAAAACAATTTATTCAAGGGGAGTTGTCAATAGTGCTAAACACCTCCTATATTTGAAAAGATTTTTAAATAGTGTTTAAGAGATCTCGATCAGGAGAGTAATACTTGACTAATATAAGATTATTTTTATAAAATTTTATAAAAATTTATTGGAGGGAAATTCAATGCCAACGATATTTTTCTATGGACCGAGGTTAGATAAAGAGAAGAAAAAAGAGATGATAAAATCATTTACAGAAACGGCAAGTAGACTTACGGGCATTGATAAATCAGCATTTGTTGTTTATCTGAGGGAGGCTACCCCTGAAAATGTTGGGGTGGGTGGTGAGCTACTCGAGGATAGATTGAAATAAAAAATATTTTATTTTTTTATACGATGGGCAATTTCTAAAACAGTATCTACATAAGGATCACTATTATTATAGTGCCATAAAAGTTTTTTCTTTTTTGAAAGGGGGAGATTCTTTTTCCATCCATGTGATCTAAGATAATTTCCTATGCTCAGAATCGCCTCCTCTTTATTTAGAAGCCAGTCTAAAAGACCGTTTCGGGCCTTTGCGTAGAGAATGTAGCTTGAGGGAATGAACTGAGCCATTCCCATAGCACCAGCAAAAGATCCAAATACCTCCAATGGATCTATATTCTCTTGCTTTATAATTTTTAAGAAACATTTAAGTTCATTATAAGCCCAATTTGCCCTTCTTCTTGCAAAAAATTCTACTTCCTCATACGTGAATCTCTGATCCTCTTGGTTTAGGTTTTGATAAATCAACTCAATGTTTTCTGGTAATTCGAGAGTAGCAATACTTGCAAGGGTTGGTATGATGCGATGTTTTCCTATATTTTCTCCAAATCGCGATTCAACAAGGAGGATAGCTACAACTACCTCTTTTTCTACCTGATACATCCTTTCCATTTTTTTAAGAATATTTAGATTTTGGCGAAAAAATCTCTTTGCAGAAAGAATCGATTCCTTTGTTAAAAACTTTTTATAACGATCAGGGTCTTCTTTTTTATCTATATAAATCCTTAAGGAAGAATGATTAAATTGGGCCCTTTCGTCAGAAAAGAGTCTGGATAAGAATTCTATATCAAACCCATCTTGGCACAGGCGATTTAAGAGAGATTTATAGATAGCAGGTATTTCATTTGATTCATTTCCGGCACAAAAAGATGACCATAATAAAAATATAACCGATAAGAAGAAAGTCTTCTTCATTCTAATCTCCGTAGTTTTTAGGATTAAAAAATCTTTATTTTTCTTCTTCTCTTACCGAGAGGGATAAAATCATCCTTTTCTTTTTCTTCCATCTTTTTTAATCCAAGCTCGATTAAAATTCTTTTTTCCTCTTCATCTCTCTTTTTTCTCTTTCTATATCTTCGAAGGCCAAGTTCCTCCCTCAAAAGAAGAAACTCGATAGGCGATAAATCTTCATATTTTTTAACTCTCATTTTAAGGCCTTTCTCTTTAGGTCAAGAAATTCTGAAAGTGTATCGTATCCCTCCCCTAAATCTACAATTTCAATTGGAGAGTCCCCTTCTATTACTGATGACGGGGCCTCGATGGCAATCTTTAATATTTCATTTACCCACCATCAGAAGTTGCCTTTTCAGTGGAGACTCTATAGCTTTGATTTTCTCAATTACCTCTTCGGTTTTCATATAAAGAATAATATCATCTTATTCTTGATAAAACAATATAAATTAGAGGTTAAACAAGTGAGAGAATATTATTTGATTTTTACCTAAGTTTACTTATATAATATCTGGCAATAATAAACTACATGGAGGTGATATTATGAAGAGGATTATGATTATAACTTTGTTACTCTTACTTATTGGAGCACTCATTTTTACAGGATTACCAGAAGTGATGGCCCAACAGCCCATTGACATTAAGATTACAACTATTCAGATGCGCCATCAGCAAATGGGGGTTGGTATTGAGCGTCTCTCAAGGTACATTAATGAGAAACTTAAAGATAAGGTAAGGGTGCGTACATATCCTGCTGCTCAACTTTATACAGGGCAGGAAGAGATTCAGGCTGTCATGAAGGGTGAGATTCAGATGGCGTATGTAATATCATCTAACATGGAACCTGTTCATCCAAGCATGGAATTAAAAAATCTTCCTTTCCTTTTTCCTGACGTAGAAACACTATATAAATTCTTTGATGGGCCTATGGGTGCAAAGATCTTCTCAAATGTTGAAAAGAAGGGAATAAAGATTCTTGGCACAGTTTCATCAGGCAGTGCAGTAATATCTAATAATAAACGTCCTTTACTTAAAGTTGAGGATTTTAAAGGCCTTAAGATTAGATCCTATGGACCAATGGGAGCAATTGCATTAAAGGCATTAGGTGCTATTCCTGTAGTGATTGCATCTGAAGAGACATATACTGCACTTCAACAAGGTGTTATTGATGGGGCTTTAACCCCAGGGGTTGTTTTTTTGGCACGTAAATACTACGATATCCAAAAGTTTGTTACAAATGCGGGCATGATGAATGCAACATTGGTATATCTGATAAGTAATATAAGCTGGTGGAACGGCCTGCCTTCAGATGTAAAAAGTGGAATTTCTGAGGCAATTGAAAGATTGGTGAAAGAACAGAGGGCTGAAATTATTGTAGACGATAAAAAGGTATTTGATCAGATTAAAGCTAAAGGCTGCCAGGTAGCATTCCTAACCCAAACAGAGGTAACTGAATGGAAAAGGGCACTTCAGCCTGTTTATACAGAGTATGGGCCTAAGATTGGCCTTGACCTTATTCAAGAGGCACAGAGAGAGATTGAGAGGATCATAAAAGAAAGAAAGTGAAAAAGGGTGGTTTTAAAAGATTACGAGATTAAGAGATGTGACATCCTAATTATTGGCGGAGGAGGAAGCGGTGCAATAGCAGCCATTGAAGCCTCCTCTGATAAGGAAGTTAAGATTCTACTTGTAAACAGAGGACCTATAGGTCAAAGCGGGCTTACACCAACAGGTAATGGGGGAACATCAGCTTCTAAGTCGATAGAAGAGATGTTTAAAAGGGCAATCATTGCTGGAGATTTCTTAAATGATCAGAATATTGTATGGCTAATGGTTAATGAGATACATCCTTCACTCGAAAGATTAAGGTCTTTTGGTATTCCTGTTTTTCCTATGGGCGAAAGGTCTATGTGTGTACCCGGGGTTGAGGCCCTTTCTAAATTGAGAAAGGAGTTAAAGAAAAGACCAAACATTGAGCTATATGAAGATGTCCTTGTTACAAGCTTGATAAAAAAAGATGATAGAGTATCATGGGCCACAGCATTAGATATAACAACAGGAAGATTTTTTGTTATTAAGCCTAAATCTATAATCATTGCTACAGGCGGTGCTTCAGGGGAACTCTACCCATACTCAAGCAATAATCCCTTTGGTATCTCTACCCATGCATCAGCTACAGGACACATTATGGCCTTTTTGGCAGGAGCTGAACTCATAGATATGGAGATGGTTCAGTTTGTTCCTTTGCCTGCTGAGCCAAGATGTCTTAATCTAAGATACTTTCCAGAATTCTGGAAAGGTCCTTATATGAATCGGCATGGAGAGATACTTCCCAGTCCTTCTAAATATATAGGGGAATCATATTCTCCATATTTTGTTCAAGATATTTTTAGAGTCCTTAAGAGTGGTGATGGTCCAATTTATATAGACCGAAGAAATCGTGGACCAGAAGATTGGGATTTTCCTATAAGCAGTATGATGAGAAGAAGAAGATTTATTCAAACCCTTGGAATTGACCCTTCTAAAAATAGGATAGAAATTACAATAGGGTCTCATTTCTGTATGGGAGGTATCAAGGTAAACGAAAGATGTGAGACAACAATCCCAGGAGTTTATGCTGCGGGAGAGGTGATGGGTGGTGTCCATGGCGGAGTGAGACTTCCCGGCTATAGCTTTGCACAGATGATTGTTTTTGGATTTGTTGCTGGAAGAGAGGCATTAAGATTTGCAAAGGAAAACGATTGGCCTAAGGAGTCATCAATTCAAGAGATCTTAGAAGAGGAAAAAAGGGTCTTTGGTTTACTCGAAGATAAAAAGAACCCATCTTCGTTAAAAGATTTAAAAAAAGAATTACAAAATATAATGGTAGAAAATGTATTCGTTTTCAGAGATGGAAATGGACTTAAAAAGGCAATAAACAATATAAAGGCATTAAAAGAAAAGGCCGCTCGCTTAAGTGTTCCTAACTTTAAGAGATTTAATATCGAGTGGGTTAATGGAATTGAATTTTTTTCAACTATCCAATGCGCTGAGATCATTTCAGAAAGTGGCCTTTTCCGAGAAGAGAGTAGAGGGTTTCATTATCGCAATGATTTTCCAAATAAGGGAGATGTACCCAAACATACAACTGCTCGATTTGATGACGGAAAGATAAATCTCTTTTTTTCACCAGTAATTTTATATAGGATGAAACCTGAGGTCTGATTTGAAGAAAGATATTACTGCCCTTGTGTTTAGATTTGACCCTGAAAGGGATAAGAAACCCTATTATGTTGAATACCGTTTAAAGGTAGAAGCACCGCTTTCGGTTCTTGTCCTACTAAATAAGATTCAAACTGAACTGGATCAAACCCTTAGCTTCAGAGATTACTGTTGTGGTTTACAGATGTGTAAATCATGTATGGTAAGGGTGAATAAAAAAAAGAGGCTTGCTTGTCTTACCATTGTTAGACCAGGAGATAGTATAATAATAGATCCAGTTACATATCCTGAGCATCATATAAAAGACTTGGTAGTAAAGACGGATGAAGGGAGGGCGAAAGATTAATAGTGGAACGTTGGGACAGGATAGAAAAGTGGATTTCCGCATTGATTGTCTTTTTTTCTCTTTGCTTATCCTTTTACAGTGTAGTTGCTCGATATGTATTCCATTGGTCACTTGACTGGTCTGATGAGATTGCTGTCTATGGAATCATCTGGGCTGTTTTTTTTGGAATAAGTTCACTTATAAAGACAGATGAACATGTACGTGTCGATCTTTTCATAAGAAAACTCTCTCCTAAAAGGCAGAATATTATACATCTATACCATGCCCTTCTTTGCCTTGCATTTGTGATAGTAGTAGCCTGGGGAGGCTATTTAATGGTCAAAAAGGCCTATCTCACAGGCATCACATCTGAAAGTCATCTTAAATTTAAGATGTATCTACCATTTCTTATTATGCCAATAGGTGGCATTCTTCTGATTATCCGAATCATAGAGAGAATCTTTATTTTAGCAAAAAGGCTTAAAGGTGAGGAGGCCTGGAAAGATCCACTTATAGCATTATTGATTGGGTTATCGTTGGTATTAATATATATTCTGACAACAAAGGTAGAAGTAACCATTGCACTTGTCTTGATTCTTCTTATCATGCTCTTTCTTGGAATGCCGATTGCCTTTAGCCTTGGTATTGCTTCTTTAAGTTGTCTTCTCTTCTTCAATATGATCAAGTTAGACGGGATAGCACCTAAGATGTTCTGGAGTGTAAACAAGTTTGTCCTCATTGCGATACCATATTTTATAGTAGCTGGAAATCTCATGATGAAGGGAGGACTTGCACGACCTTTACTTGAGCTTGGATATGCACTTTTAAAAAAGATTGATGGTGGATTGGCCATAGCTGTAATGTTTGCAGCCGTTATATTCTCATGTATATCTGGCGTAAGTGCTGCGCTTGCAGCTACAATCGGAATTATTGCAATCCCGTGGATGATTGAAAAAGGGTACCCTAAGAGATTTTGTATGGGTTTAATTGGAGCAGGTGGAACCCTTGATATATTAATTCCTCCTTCTACAATTTTAATACTTTATGGTGCGGTATCAGGAGAATCCGTCTCATCCTTATATATTGCAGGATTCCTTCCAGGCTTCATCCTCGGGGCTGCAATTTCTATCGAGATCTGGCTTATATGCAAATTCAAAGGTTATGGGAGGGCTTCTTCAGAAGAGAGATTCTCCATTAAAGAGGTCATCCAGAAGACAAAGGATTCGTTCTGGGCACTAATCATGCCAGTTCTTATAATGGGAGGGATTTATAGCGGTGTCTTTACTGTTACAGAGGCAGCTGTAGTTTCGGTTTTTTATGCTGCACTTGTATGCTTTGGAATTTATAAAAACGTTGGTTTTAAAGAGATAATTTCAATACTTAATGACTCTGTTGTGCTCTCATCTATGATCTATTTTATAATTATGACAGCAACCCTTTTCGGGTTTTTAGTAACTATGGAACAACTCTCTGATCGACTCCTTTCTTTAATCTCCTCTGCTCAGATTAAACCATGGCAATTCCTCGCAATCATGAACATAGCAATATTTATAATGGGTATGTTTCTTTCTCCAGGATCAATTATACTTATTGTTTTGCCCCTCGTATATCCAATCCTTCAGCAACTCGGTATAAGCGGGATACACTTTGGGATTTTAATGACTATCAATATGGAGCTTGCCTTCCTTACCCCACCTGTTGGTATGCACCTTTTTGTTATGAGTGCAGTCTGTAAAGAGCCTGTATCAGAGGTTGTAAAGGCTGTTATGCCATTTCTCATCATTCTATTCATTGGCCTTTTCTTTATTACTTACTTTCCATCTATCTCCCTTTTACTCGTGGGAGGGAAATGAGCCGAAAAAATTCTAAATAAAAAAGGGGTAAATCTATGCCATACACAGCTGTTGAAAAGATTTTGATGAGTCATTCAGTCAAACCGATTGAACATATCTCACCTGGAGATATTGTAACAGCTCGTATCGATTATGCGGGAATGCATGAGGGGTTTGATGCCAAAAAATATGAACAATTTACATCTCTTGGTGAGATGATTGGAGTTTTTGACCCTAAAAAGGTAGGAATGTTTCTCAGCCATCACTTTTGCACAGCCCATAGCGATGAACTTGCTGAGAATCAGAAAAAGACCCGAGAGTGGGCAGAGAAACTTGGTATCAGGGTATTTGACTTCGGCTCTGGTATTGCTCACATAATTATCATGGAAGAGGGGCTGGCATATCCGGGTGCACTTTGTGTTTTTGGGGATTCACATACACCTGCCTATGGGGCAGTGGGAGCTATATCTGTTCAGTGCGGGATCGAAATGGCTCACGTATTTTTAACAGGTACACTATGGCTTAAAGTGCCTCAAACCCATAAATATATAATTAAAGGAGAACCCCCAAAAGGTGTTTATCCACGTGATGTGATTCAATATATCATTGGGAAGGTGGGTATGGATGCATCAGTTTATAAATGTATAGAATGGGATGGACCATACATCCATTCACTTCCTGTCCCCCTAAGGGTTCCTTTTACCTTAATGGCTACTGAGCTTGGAGCAAAATGCAGTTTTATAGAACCCGATGAGCTCACCCTTGAGTATTTAAAAGGTAGAGTTAATGGGTCGTTTGAGATTGTAAAGAGTGATCCAGATGCAGAATTTGAGAAGGTATATCAATTTGATGTCTCTCAGCTTGAACCACTCGTATGTGCACCTTCCTCGCCTGACAATACAAAGCCCCTTGTTGAGTGTCTTGGTATAAGGATTGATCAGGTTTGTATTGGAACATGCACAGGAGGTAGCATCTACGATATGAGAGAGGCGGCAAAGATATTAAAAGGGAGAAAGGTTAAGACAAGGACATTGATTATCCCAGAAACACATGAAGTATTAAAAAAGTGTGCAGAAGAGGGTCTTCTTCAAGTATTTATAGAGAGTGGATGTAACCTTTTCCCACCTTTTTGTGGGACATGCCAGACATTAAGTATTGGACATCTGGCTCCCGGGGAAGTACAGATGCATCCTGGACCAAGAAACTGGGTAGGAAGGACAGCTGAGGGTTCTCTTACATATCTTGCATCTCCTGCAACGTGTGCAGCAACTGCCATAGAAGGAAAGATTGCAGATCCAAGGGATTATCTATAGGAGGTAATAAAGTGGAGAACAAAGGAGAGTGGATAATTGAGGGAAATGTTTGGAAGGTTGGTGATAATGTAAATACAGAAAGTATCACTCCAAGTAAATGGCTCCATGAAGGACGTGAATCAATCATGGAGCATATAGGAGAACTTCTGATACCCGAATTTCCTAAAAAGGTTAAAAAGGGAGATATATGGGCTGGAGGTTCAAATCTCGGCTGTTCCTCTTCAAGAAATGCACCTCTATTTCTTAAAGAAAAAGGTATAGGTGCTATTGTCTGTGCCAGTTCTTCAAGAATTTTTTATCGTAATTCTTTAAATTCAGGACTTCCAATTTTTGAGGTAGGAAAAGAGATAGAAAAGATTCGTATGGGTGATAGGTTAAGAATAGATGTGAGAAAGGGAGAGATAAAAAACTTGACAACAGGGGATGTGATAATTGTAAAACCATTTCCTGATTTCATTATGGAGATCCTCGAGGCTGGTGGGATTAATCAGTATATTCTTAAAAGAAAAAACGAATATAAACTTCTAAGATAAGAGGTGGTTATGTATGGCGGTGAGATAAAATTAAAAAAGGTTTTAGAGCAGATAAGAATAAGGGAACTTGATGGGATAATCATCTTTTCAGATGGAACATGTAGCATCTTGAGACCGAGCTATTTACATTATTTTTCTGAATTTAGACCAATGGGAAAACGAAATGCTGCTGTCATATCAAAATCGGGAAAGACAGTACTCCTTGTAGAACCTTACTGGGATAGAATTCGCGCCTCAAAGAAGACCTGGATCAAAGATGTAAGAGGAGCTAAGGATTTTGTAAAGGAACTTAAGGAGATAATCAATGAGTTAGGGATAAAAGAAAAAGTTGGAGTTATTGGTTCAAAGGAGATGAATAGCTCTTTGTACAAGGAGATTAAAAAAGATATACAGATAATCCCCGCTGATGAAATCATTGAAGAAATAGCTAAAGAGAAGACCGAGCAAGAGATTAAGATTATAAGAAAGACAGCCGAGATTGCTGATCTTGGTGCAGAGGCATTTATCAGGCACACAAGGGTTGGTATTCGCGAATATGAACTTGTTTCAGAGATAGAATTTGAGATGCGCTTAAATGGGGCTGATGATATCTTCATTCTTTTGAGTTCAGGTAAACACAATTCAGAGATGCATGAACCTACGGATAGAAGACTGACAAAAGGAGATATTATTATATGCGAGATAACCCCTGTATGTGAAGGTCAGTTTATTCAGGTTTGTAGAACAGTTGTTCTTGGAAGCCCTGATCCAGTTTTAATGGAAAAATATCTCTTATTAGTTTATGCCTTAGAGGAATCTTTAAAGAAGGTGAGATCCGGTGAGCCAGCATCTTTAATACCCATTACAATGAATCAGATTTTTAGTAAGGAAGGTTATTCTAAGTATTGTGCCCCACCTTATATGAGATCGCGAGGACATGGATTTGGAGTAGGTTCAATAGCTCCAGGACCAGAGATAACCGAGAATATGGAAGCGATTCTTGAGAGGCACCAAGTCATTGCAATTCATCCAAATCAGTATCTTCCTGAGACAGGATATTTAGCATGTGGTGAAACCATAATGGTTACAGATGAAGGATATGAAAGGCTTACAAAGACAGAGACAAAGCTCTACATAAAAGGGGTCTGATTATGGAAACGATTCAGCCTAATTTAAAGAATGGTCGAAATGTTTGGGACAGAATCAATATGCCAGATGAAGAATTTCGTAAAAGGATTAGAAACGTAAGAAGGGAGATGAAGAGAGAAGGAATAGATGTTTTAATCCTCTATGGATATGGCTTCAATGAGTATGGAAATTATTGCTATCTTAGTAATTTTCTCGTAAGGCTTCCCCGTGGAGCCCTTATGATTCTGCCATTTAGAGGAGAGCCATGCTTGATATTCGAAGGCGCTTCAAGAGGAATCCCTTCTTTTAGAAAGACTACCTGGGTCGAAGAGATAAGAGCTTCGGGGGATGTTTCAAAGGAGTGTTTAAGATATTTAGAGGAAAAGAATCTAATAAATTCAAACATTGGTTTTGCGGGGATATTTGAACTTATGCCATATCATCAATTTGAGTTTTTATCTGAAAACCTTAGCCACTCTAAGATCATCGACGCAGACCATATAATTAAAAGGCTGAGAATGGTGAAATCACAAAGAGAGGTTGATCAGATTCGACGTTCATCCAGGATCATTAGGAACCTTTTCAGTATTATTACTGATATCAGATTTCAAACTCTCAACGAAAGAGAACTCGAGGCTATGTTATATCGTGAAGCCAGGCTTGAAGGAGCAGAGGATATTAGGATTATGATTGCCAGACCAATGCAAGTCCCCTGGGCTTTTAGACTCCTTGAAAGCATGGAGGTTTCTCCTTATGAAACTATTATTCTTAATATTTCGGTAGAATATGAAAGGTACTGGGCAGAGGCAGCAAAGACTTTTATATTTAGAGACTTTTTTCTAATGGAATCAAAGGTTGAGAAGCTTGATATCTTATATGGGAAAATTATTAAAAATATGAAACCAGATAAATTAATCTCTAAATTCTATGAGGAGTCAATATCTGAGATAAAAAATCAGGGTTTTTCATATATCGATGAATACGGAATGGGACAGGCAGTGGGCTTAAGTCCGAATGAATTTCCAATTATTAATGAAAGAGAGATTGAGGTATTTAAAGAAGGAATGACATTTTCTTTAAGGCTTTTAGTAAAAGATGATGCGACTGGTGCACGTATGATTGGCAATACCATCTATCTTACAAAGAAAGGTGCAATAATTCTCACATAATAAGTGGAGTGATAATGATGAATATGGTTGAAAAGATATTGGCAAGGGCCTCTGGAAAGAGACCAGTTTCTCCAGGTGAATATGTGACAGCCAAAATTGATATGGCAATGATGCCTGAGAATTTCAGGCTGATAAGAGATGTACTCAGAGAGGCAAACATCAAAGAAGAATTATTTCGAATATGGGATACAGAGAGGTTTGTTGTAGTGATAGATCACCGTGTTCCACCCACCACGATCACAACAGCAGAAAATCATAATCTCATGAGAAGGCTTGCCAAGAAATTAGGAGTAAAGTATTTCTATGATGTCTTTGAAGGTGTTTCGCACCAGGTAATGATTGAAAAAGGTCATGTAAGGCCAGGTGAGCTTATTGTAGGAGCAGATTCACACACAACAACATATGGTGCTTTGAATGCAGCTGCAACAGGTATTGGTGCTTCAGAGATGGCATATGTAATTTATACAGGTGAGCTATGGTTCAGGGTTCCAGAGACCATTAGATTTGAAATAAATGGAAGGCTTAATAAATTAATTCACTCAAAAGATATCATCCTTTATATAGCAGGTAAATATGGGACAGAAATAGCTCAATATAAGGCTATTGAATGGGTTGGGTCAGCAATTGATGAAATGTCCCTTGATAGCAGATTAACAATGAGCAATATGTCTGTGGAACTTGGTGCTAAATTTGGGATATTTCGTGCCGATGAAAAGGTTATAGAATATCTACAAGATAGAACAGACAGAGAATTTGAATGGGTAGATTCTGATCCGGATGCGGTTTATTCTGAAAATTATTTTATCAATGCCTCTGATTTAGAACCCATGGTTTCTCTTCCTCACAATGTAGGAAATGTGGTCAAAGCTAAAGAAGTTAAAGATATAGAGATAGATCAAGCTGTTATAGCATCGTGCTGCCATGGAAGATTGGAAGATTTAGAAATAGCCGTCTCCTTGCTTAAAGGGAAAAAGGTCCATCCTAATGTAAGATTTTACATAGCCCCTGCCTCTTGGGAGGTCTTTAGGGAGGCCCTAAAAAGCGGGATTATTGGTCAACTCATTGAGGCAGGTGTGATGATAGGGAATCCTTCTTGTGGATTCTGTACAGGGATTCAGGGTGTTCTTTCTGCCAACGATAGATGTATTGCTTCAGTACCAAGAAATTTTAAAGGTCGTATGGGAAGCCCTGATGCAGAGATCTATTTGGCCTCACCTGCTACTGTTACAGCTTCTGCCATTCTGGGAAGGATTGCTGATCCAAGGGAGGTTTCGTAAATGACAAAGGTAAGAGGAAGGGTAAGAAAATTTGGAGACAATATCGATACAGATGTTATTGCCCCGGGTCCTTTTCTACAACTTCCTATTGAAGAGATGAAGAAATATGCATTTTCTCCCATTATTCCTGATTTTTATAAGACTGTTAAAGAGGGGGATATTATTGTAGCTGGAAACAATTTTGGTTGTGGATCAAGCAGAGAGCAGGCTACCTCAGTTGTTAAGGCACTGGGAATTCGAATTATTGCCTGTGAATCAATAGCGAGGATATATTTTAGAAACTGTGTTGGGCTTGGAATTTACCCTATAATCTCAAAAGGTGTGAGCCAGATCTTTGATGAAGGTGAAGAGATAGAGATCGATTTGAAGGCTGGTTGGATCAAAAATTTAAAAACAGGAAAAACCTCATCATTTCAACCACTTATAGGAACACCCCTTGAGATATTAGAGTCAGGTGGAATCCTTTCTATTTTAAAGAAAAGGATAGAAGCAGAAAAATCGTTATGACCTATGTTTTAATTCTTTTACTCGCTTTAAATTCCATTTTTCTTCAATTCCCATTTGGGCCACCCCCTGAGGAGAAACCAGAAGAAGAGTATACTCCAGTAAAAGGATGGAGGTTGATAAAATATTTTGGAATTCCTCCCACCCAGTATTCGAAATTGGGAAAGGGGATAATAAGGGCTGAAAGCCTCGGGAGTCGAGCCTCTTTATTTAAAGAGGTCCCTGAAAAAGAAAAGAAATATAATATAATTTCCTGGAAATGGAAGGTATCAAATGTTGTGCGCTCGGCCATTGAAACACGTAAGGATCGTTTTGATTCAGCAGCTCGGGTAATAGTCGTATTTGGCAGAGGAAGGGCCTTTGAAGATAGGGAACGGGCTTTTGGAATATTTGGGTCAAGAGAACCTTTTGGATTAAAGATTGAATACATCTGGGCTACCCGCATGCCTAAAGGTGAAGTATTTGATCATCCTTCAGAGAGAAACTGTAAAGTCTATGTGATCGAATCAGGAGAGGAAAAGGTCGGTAAATGGGTCACAGAATCGAGAAATATTGAGAAAGATTTTAAAGATGCATTTGGGAGAGAATTCCCTGGCATTATTGCTATAGGGATTCAGACAGATACAGATCATAGCAATGAGATGGTAATTGCCTATTACTCAGAACCTCTTTTAAGAAAAAGATAGAAGAGTTTTCGGTCCTTCATAAAAAATCGATTAAATTAACTAACTTTTTATTGAAATATTTTATATAATTTGTTAAAATTTTCACAAATAAATTTTGGAGGAACAGACCTATGTGAAAAACCCAATCCAGTGGACCTGCCACTGTTGAAGAAGCCATCCGGCAGTACCTCCCACCATGTCAGGTTCAATGTCCTATTAATGAAGATATACAACGCACAAATGTCCTCATATCCCTACTTCCTTACTCGCTTGATGAGGCCCGTGATGGGATAATCCAGATAGGGGATTATTTTTATGAAAAGAATCCTCTATTCCCAATCTGTGGATATGTTTGTGGACTATGTGAGATTGGTTGCAACTATAGATATAAAGGTGGGGCCATAAAAAGGAGGCTTCTTAAGCGTTTTGTCGGAGATATATATACTGATTATTTACCAGAAAAAGAGGAGATCTCAATAAGAAAGTATAGAGAAAATGTTGCCATAGTAGGTGGTGGTCCTGCTGGCCTTATGTGTGCATATTATCTCAGTAAGAGAGGTTTCAAAGTTACTATTTTTGAATCTTCTGAAAGACTCGGAGGTGCATTGTGGCTAATCCCCAGATATAGATTACCAGAGAGGGTACTCTCGTTAGGGATAGAGAACTTAATAAGGATCGGGAGGATAGATGTAAAGAGTAAGATAAAGATCGGGGAAGGAAAATGGAACCTGGATAGGTTATTAAATGAAGGTTTCGAGGCTATATTTCTTGCAAAAGGAACGCCTTCTCCAAGGAAATTGACTTTTGGATATGATGAGGTAGCGGGTCAAAACCTTTCAGGGGTTATGTATGGCCACACATTCCTTTATGAAGTAAGCCATGGTAATATTCCTCCCAATTATTTTCAAGGCAAAAGGGTGCTTGTGATTGGTGGAGGAAATGTTGCTTTTGATGTTGCAAGGACTTCAAGAAGATTGGGTGGAGAAGTAACTGTCATATGTCTCGAATGTGAAGATAAGAGTTCCCCTGATGGAATTCCTGCTGATCTTGATGAGATTAGGGGAGCCTGGCAGGAAGGAATAAGAGTAATTTATTCAAGGGGGGTTAGGAGAATTTATGGTGAGGGAGAGCGTTTTAAGGGGATTGATTGTCCAAGGTGCACAAGGGTTTACAATGATAAAGGTTTTAACCCGGAGTTTGATTTATCCGATTCAATCTATGTTAAAGGAGATGTTCTAATAATAACAGTGGGTCAGGGGCCTGATCGAGGATTTCTGTATAAAGAGGGATTGCTTGATGAAAATGGTAAACTTCAAGTAAATCCCCTAACACTTCAAAGTTCAAACGGCCCAATGTATTTGTAGGAGGAGATGTGAAAAAAGTTGGCTTTATGGCAGATGCTATGAGAGATGGGTTAATCGCGGGAGAATCCATTGCAAGGTATCTGGCAGGAGAAGACCTTAAGGCTGGAAGAAAAAGGGAGCTTTCCGCGCAGGAACCACCAATAAAGAGGGTATATCAGATGGAGCCAGAGGTCTTATGGATTCCACCTGAAAAGCGCATGCATTTCCAGATCTATGAGAGGGGTTTTTCCTTAGAAGAGGCTATAGAGGTGGCAAGTAGGTGCCTATACTGTGGCCCCTGTATCTCCTGTAAGGCATGTGTATCAATAGGTATTCAGGATATGCTTCCTTATATCCAAGTAAATCAAGAAAAATGTAGTGGTTGTGGTGTATGTGTTTCTGCATGTTTCTATCGTGCAACAGTGGTCAATAAAGTGGATAGTAAGATGATTTCAATGGTTGACAATATTAAGTGTAAAGCATGTGGTATGTGTGTGGAGGCATGTCCATCCAATGCAAGGATGCTTATAGGCGATACTACAGAGATGAAAGTTAAAGAGGTATATTCCTCTCTAAGAAATTCCTTAAATCAGTAAGGAGGAAGAAATGCCGAATAATAAGCCCAAGATTCTATGTTTTTTTGTAAATTTGGCTGGGGATACAATTTAGGAGATAAAAATCTGGATTTAGATAATTGTATCCCAGTAACATGCAGTTCTAAGATAGATACACTCTATATCTTAGAGGCATTTAAGAGGGGTGCAGATGGAGTGCTGATTCTTGGGTGTCCAGAGGGGAGATGTCACTTCGAGGATGGAAACTTTAGAGAAGAGAAAAAGGTATATTTTATTCAAAGAATCTTGGAAGACTTTGGTATCAAAAAGGAAAGGCTAAGGATGGTTCTTTCTAAGGATCCTTCTGGAAAAGATATTAAAACCCAGATTGAGGAAATGGAAAACACCCTCAAACAAATTGGAATAAGTGGATAAGGAGGAAAACGTGGAACAGAAAAACAAGATTGCAATAGCCTGGCTTGGTTCATGTGCAGGATGTGATGAAACTATCGTCGATCTAAACGAAGATCTGATAGATTTAACGGGAAGCGTAGAGATCATATTTTGGCCTATTTCACTTGATTATAAACTGAAAGATCTTGAGAAATTGGCTAAAGGCGAGGTCTTATTGGGCATCATTCACGACGCTATAAGGAATTCTGATCAAGAGGGACTTGCCAGGATAATGAGGGAAAAATGTAAAATAATTCTATCGTTTGGTTCCTGTGCATGCTTTGGAGGTACATCAGGTCTTGCAAATCTTATTCCCAGAGAAGAGATTCTTAAGTGGGTTTATATAGAATCACCAAGCGTTGAAAATCCAGATGGTATTATACCTAAAACTCAGGTGAAATTGGATGGTCACACTTTAACCCTTCCAGAATTTTATGATCATGTTTACTCAGTGGATCAAGTAATAGATGTAGATTATTACCTTCCAGGATGCCCGCCTCCGCCTGATTTAGCTCTCAATGGATTAAAGGCTGTACTTTCTGGTGATTTACCTCCTAAGGGATCGACTCTTACGCCACT
>JBBIOI010000045.1:0-25058 GCA_037443425.1 Deltaproteobacteria bacterium | reverse complement strand
AGATTTTTTTTATTTATTAACTTTAACATCTATTTTAATCTCTTTAACTTTTGGAATAAGCTTGAGTTTTGCACAAAAGGAACCGATTAACATTGGAGTAATTGCATCCCTCACGGGTTATCTTTCGGACCAAGCACAGAATGCAGTAGAAGGTGTGGAGCTCGGGGCTGAAGAAATTAATGCAAAAGGTGGACTTCTTGGAAGACCAATTAAAGTTCATTCTCGAGATGACGAGATGAAGCCCCCTGTTGGAGCAAGAAGGTTTGAGGATCTGGTTAAGAACCAGGGTATCGTGATGCATAGCGGTATTGTTTTCGCACCAGTTGCAAGCAGCATTCAGCAGACGAATAAACAACTTGAACCTAATGGAGTGATCCTTTTCCAAGCAGCCACAAATAGTATGGAGCAGAATCCAAAGAATATGCAACCCAAACTTTTCTTTGCAGGAAGTGCCCTTGAGGCCTATGGTCTTGTTGGTGGTGAATATATGGCCCAGAATATAGGTAAAAAGACAGTCATACTTTATGCAGACTATGCAGGATGGGGATGGGTTATCAGGGATGCCTTTATAAAGAATGCTACCGCCAATGGTGGAGAAATTTTAGGCACATTGGCAGTTCCTCCTGGGACAACAGATTTTCAACCATTTTTAACCCAGATTCTTGCTAAAAGGCCTGACTACGCAACACTCATTGTTAATGGAATGATGTTTATAAACTGCATGAAGCAGGCCTATGCAATGGGCATGAAAGATAAGATGAGATTCGTAACCTTCCATGTAAATATAGAGGAAGTAAATGGATGCGGGCCTGAAGTTATAAAGGATGTAATAATGGTAACAGACTATTTCTGGAATATTCAGACCGAGAAAAACAAGGCCTTTCTTGAAAAATACATGAAGAAGTATGGGACCGCAAAAAGACCGTCCATGAGGCATTATCTTCATTATACAAGTGTTATGATGTGGGCTGATGCAGTCAATAAAGTTAAGACTGTTGATCCAAAGGCCGTGGCAGGCGCACTGGTCGGCCTGCGTGGTGATTATGGGATGGGTGAATTATGGATTAGAACAACAGGTGATCATACAACCATAAAACCCATAGTGGTTGCGCGTGGTAAAGGTCCTGGCGAAATGAAGGATAAATTTGATACACAAGAGATTATTAAAATATATTCTGGTGAAAAATATTTCTATTCTCCAAAAGAGAAAGGATGGGAATAAGATATAATCAAATCTTCGATCCTCCTGCTATCAGGAGGATCGAAGACCTTTAAGATGGTAACCTCAATATGTTAAGACTCGATTCTGTCTCAATAAACTTTTCCGGTGTTCAGGCAGTAAAAAAAGTAAGCTTCGAGCTTAAACCAAATACAATTACTTCTCTTATTGGCCCAAATGGAGCTGGAAAGACAACCCTCTTTAACCTTATATCTGGATACTATAAGCCAACGGAAGGAAAAATCTTTTTTGACGGTGTAGATATCACTGAAATGCCTACCTTTATGAGGGCAAGGCTTTTAATGGGACGAAGTTTCCAGATAACAAGTCTGTTTCCAGAGTTAACTGTTTTAGAGCATCTCATTGTTGCAGCTTCAAGAGAATCTATCTGGAAGTTTACAAAAGCTTCTGAGGAAAGAGTGAGAGAGGTCCTTTGGGAGGTTGGGCTATGGGACCAGAGAAATATACCTTGCAAGGATTTAACAGTCCCTGATCAGAAGAAACTTGATTTCGCTGTTATGCTTGTTCAGAAGCCCAAACTACTTTTACTGGATGAGCCATTTGCAAGCCTATCGGTTGAGCAGATAGAAGAATTAAGTAAGGTTGTATTAGAAATGGGAAGGCAGCGCACCGTACTTCTTGTAGAACATAGAATTGATGTTGTTATGAGACTTGCCCAGAGGGTTATTGTGATGGCGCGTGGAGAGGTCATAGCTGATGGAACCCCTGAAGAGATCAGACGAAATGAACTTGTTCAGAAGGTATATCTAAAAGAGGTCTCATAAATGCTTGAGATTAAAAACCTTAATGCAGGTTATGGTCCAAGTCAAGTCCTTTTTGACCTATCAATGAATGTTCAAGAAGGAGAGATTGTTAGCATTATTGGAAGAAATGGAGTTGGTAAGACAAGTACCATAAAAGCAATCATTGGACTTATCGACATATTCTCGGGATCAATAAAATTCAACGGGAAAGAGATTTCCCGGCTCCCGACATATAAGCGAGGACGTGAAGGGATTGCCTATGTTCCAGATGATAGGGGAATATTTGTGAATATTACAACTTACGAAAATCTGAAGATTCCTCTTATTGGTCACGGTTTAAAAGGAGATGACCATTTTGAATTGGTCTTCTCTCTTTTTCCAATCTTAAAGGAAAGATTGAACCAGAAAGCAGGGACCCTAAGTGGTGGAGAGCAGCAGATGCTTACCATTGCGAGAGGTCTCATTGTAAAACCTAAGTTACTTATGCTTGATGAGATTTCGGAAGGCCTGGCACCAGAGGTTATTATGAACTGCTGTTCTGCTTTTAAAAGACTTAAATCAGAAACAACAATATTAATCGCTGAGCAGGATGTAAGAGTGGCTATGGAAATCTCTGATAAGGTTTATATCATGCTTAATGGCTCGATGGCCTTTCATGGAACTGTCCAGGCAGTCCGTGAAGAGAAGGCCATTGAGAGGTATATCCATATCTAATTTATGAAGTTTAATTATGGGAGAAGCACTTTTTAGAAAACCTTCAAAGGCTCAATTTATTATTGGATATCTTATACTGGTATTTATATTTCTGGTTGTTCCTTTTTTGACAACATATGATATTCTGATTGAAGATATTATTGTCTGGAGCCTTTTCACCATAGGATTCAATCTTGCATTTGGGTTTACAGGAATGGTCTCACTCGGCCATGGAGTCTTTTTTGGTGTAAGTGCATTTACTATTGGTATCCTTTCCCTTCATTGGAATAGAAGTATTATAACAATTCCTATAGGAATACTTTTAGGAACACTTTCAAGTATTCTTATTGGATATATCTCTTTAAAAAGGGCGAGGGTGGATGTTCACAAGGCACTTAGAATTGCATATCTTGTACTCATTTCAATTGCCGCCTCATATGTAACTATGTATATATTTTTAAATCCACTTGCAAAATATAGTGGTGCTGAGATGGGTCTTTTAGGATTTCCTGATCAACCTTTACGTGTAATTGGAGATATTAAATTAAATCTTAAATCCCATTATCAGATTTATCCAATTGTTGGGATCGTAGCACTCGTGATGATTGCATGGCTTCATAAGATTGCCCTTTCACCTGCGGGCATTATAATGCGGGCAATTCGAGAAAATGAGATTAGGGTTGGATTTCTCGGATATAACACCTTCCGATTTAAATTACTTGTTTATACCATATCAGGTTTTGCGGCCTCTGTAGCAGGCGCACTCTATATCTTACGATCAGGATTTATAAGTGTTGATGTATTTGATTTCAGTTTCACATCCGAGCTTGTTGTAATATGTCTCCTTGGAGGAAGAAATGCATTCTTCGGTCCTATGATAGGGACAGCAATATTTTTAATTCTTAAAGATGTGATAAGTGCTTACACAGCCTCTTGGGCGCTATTTTTAGCCATTGTTTTGATTCTTTCTGTTCTTTATCTTCCAGGAGGTGTAGGACCTATGTTCTTTTCTTTACCAAGGCTTTTAATGAAGTTGTTACATAAAAAGGATTAATTATGCATCTATTAATCATTACACAATTTATAAGTGGATTGACATCTGGAGTTCTCCTCACATTGGTTGCTATAGGTATTGCACTTACATTTGGTTTATTAAAGGTAGTTAACCTTTCTCATGCAGCAATTTATACGCTTGGTGCATATATTGGTTTTACAACCTTTAAGCTTTGTGGGGACTTCTGGATTGCCCTTGCTTTAGGAGCTGTCATTGCTGGTATAGTGGGTGTTATATTTGAAAGGCTATGTATCAGAAAGGTATACGAGTATCCTGTTCTTGGATTCCTAATTACTTTTGCTTTAATGCTTGGCCTCACACAAACGATTCGCATTATCTGGGGTCCAGGTAATCAACTGGCCCCACAGCCTTCTTATTTAATGAAGGTTATTTACCTTGGATTTATTCCAATTTCAAGTTATAGACTCTTTGCTATTCTTGTTGGAATAGGGATTATGGTTGGTATGTGGTTCTTTATAAGTAAAACAAATATCGGGTTAATAGTGAGGGCTTCTCTTGACAATAGGGATATGGTGAACGCATTTGGCATTAATTCTTCCCTTGTCTTTACTTTTGTATTTGGATTAGGGAGTGCTATAGCAGGTGTCTGTGGTGTTTTAGGATCACCTATCTTTGGTCTTTTTCCAGATGTGGGTGGGCAGATGCTGGTCCTATGCTTTGTTGTTGTGGTTATGGGAGGCTTAGGAAGTATTAGGGGAGCAATGCTTGCCGGCCCAATAATTGGTGTTGTTATCTCATTTACAACACTTATAAGTGCAGGCTTCAGCCACGCAGTTATTTTTCTTTTGATGGCTATTATACTGCTTACAAAACCAATGGGCTTCTTTGGGGATAAATTATAAATGTTAGCTAAATTTAGCGATTCAATGTTGGTCATTGCGAGGTGGAGCCGAAGCAATCTCGATTCTGTATGAGATTGCCAATACCTTTTGAATGCTCGTAATGATTAATAATTATAAAGGCTTTTTTAAAAATCGCTCAATTTTAGATTTTAATAAAGAACGAAAGCAAGGATATTTAGTAGTATGGAACAAAATAAGACAAACCTTCCAAAAATAGCTTATAACAGGATCAAGGAGATGATGCTTAACTATCAGATTATTCCAGGACAACGTCTGATTATGGTTGATCTTACAAAGAAGATTGGGATGAGTCGAACTCCTATAAATCAGGCCTTGAGTATACTTGCAAATGAGGGATATGTAGATTTTATTCCACATCAGGGATACATTGTTCATGAGCTTACACAGGAGGAAGCTAAGGCCCTTTATCAGGTAAGAAGAATTATAGAACTTGGAGCTATTGAATTTACTATTCAAAACCTAAATCAACAAAAGCTTGAAGTTTTAAAAGAAAAGAAAGAACTCCTTTCAGAAAAATTAAATTCGGGTCAGGTTACAAGAGAAAATTTCATTTTCGATCTCAATTTTCATACCTGTTATGTAGAAATAGCTGGAAATCCCTATTTGACAAGTTGTTATCGTGAGGTTTATCAGCGTATCTTTTTACGTCATAGATTGGAGGGTTTATCCATCGCTCGAAATAAGCAAGCAGATGATGAACATGAGGAGATATTCAAAGCCATTGCAGTAAAAGATATAAGAAAAGCAAAAGAAGCCATAAAAAAACATATAAAGGCGGCTGAAGATTCTATTTTTTCTTCTTTTAGCTAATTTTATTTTAAATTTAAAAAAATTTTGGGGGGTGATTTAAATAGATATCAAGAAAATCGAGAATAAGATTGTTGAAGAAATGAAACCTTTTTTTTATCCAAAGGCAATCGCGGTAGTTGGTGTTTCACGAGAGGCATGGAAGTTTGGAAGTGTGACTTATTTATCTTTAAAACAGTTTGGTACAAAAGTTCCTGTATATCCAGTAAGTAGCCGTTTGACAGAGTTCAATGGAGAAAAGGTATACCCTTCAATTTCTGATTTACCTGATAGTGTTGATTTAGTAATAGTATGTTTGCCTGCACCTCTGGCTGTTGATGCAGTTAAACAGTGTATACAAAAAGGGATTCCATCTGTGATAATCTCGAGCGGTGGATTTCGGGAGATAGGGACGGATGAAGGTAAAGCCTTAGAATTGGAATTGGCAAGATTAAAAAATCAGGGTACAAGGATCATCGGTCCAAACTGCTTTGGAGTATATAGCCCAGCCGGCGGAGTGACAATACTTCCTGGAGCTAATTATTCCCATAAGAAAGGTTCTGTAGGATTCTTTGCTCAAAGCGGAGGTATAACAGAAGATTTTTGTGACCTTTCTCGTGAGTATGGCTTTTATATTTCACAAGCTGTAAGTTATGGAAATGCAGTTGATGTTAATGAATTAGATTTAGCAACATTTTTTTATACAGATGATGATACCAGAATTGTAGCCTCCTATCTTGAAGGAGTACATTCTGGAAAGGCCTTTTTCCAGATTATAAAAAAGCTTGCTAAAATAAAGCCAACCATCATTTTAAAGGGAGGCTTAACTCCGAGTGGATCAAGGGCAGCAAAAAGCCATACAGGATCGCTTGCAGGAAATGATAAGGTCTGGTCAGCATTTTTCAAACAAACTGGTGCAATTCAGGCTCTAAGTATGCAGGACCTTTTGGATACAGTAGCAGTTTTTTATCACCTACCAAAAACAACAGACGATCGTGTAGCCATTCTTTGTGGGGGTGGTGGTGTAAGTGTTGTTGCGAGCGATTCTTGCTTTCGTGCTGGTCTTACACTGCCAGCGTTTAAAGATGATACTATTCAGAAATTAAGGTCTGTTTTACCTCCTCCTGGGTCAAGTGCCCATAATCCAGTCGATTGCGATAATCCATTTCCAAAGGCTGAAATCCTTAGAGACGTGATGGAGATTATTGTAAATTCAAGAGAGGCTGGTAGTATAATTATCGATAAAATAGCACTTTCCAGAGAGCTGAGGCATCTTTTAGGTTATACAAGGCAGGTTGGATGGGAAGAGCCATCCTGGCTTAGAGAAATACCAGTCACCATCCGTAAGCAATATAGTATCCCAGTTATAGTTGTTTTGAGGGAAGGGGGAGAGGGTTTGGATGCTCTCTCGGTTGAAGCTGAAAGAAGGCGTTTACGTAAATATTTTCAGGAAAATGGGGTTGCTGTATTTCCTAATATTCAGCGTGCCCTTGTAGCATTAGGGCGTATGGTAAACTATTATAAGCAATTGGAGGCTTTATGAATGCCAATATAGAAAGGGTTATAAATCAGGCAATTGAATCAGGAAGAACAATATTGACCGAGATGGAATCAAAGGCTATTTTGAAAGAATTTGGGATTCCCGTTATTGAGGCTAAACTTGCCCAGAATAAGACCGAAGCTGTTAAAATTGGTAATGAGATTGGATTTCCCTTAGTAATGAAGATTGCCTCTCCTGATATCATCCATAAAAGTGATATTGGAGGAGTAAAGTTGGGGATTAACAATATAACAAGTATTAAGAAATCGTTTGATTCCATTATGAGATCAGCAAGAGAACATTTCCCTGATGTTAAAATTGATGGTGTAACAGTTCAAAAGATGGCTCCTTCTGGCATTGAGATAATTATAGGAATATCACATGATCCCCAGTTTGGACCTGTCATGATGTTTGGATTAGGTGGAATATTTGTAGAGGTGATTGAGGATGTATCCTTCAGGATACTTCCATTGACTCCTAAAGATGCCAAAGAGATGATAAGAGAGATTAAGGGATATCAATTATTGAAGGGATTTAGAGGATCAGATCCAGCAGATATTGAATTCTTGGAAAGATTACTTCTTGATGTATCATCTTTTATTGAAGATTATCCTCAAATCAAAGAGCTTGATCTAAATCCAGTTTTTGTATACAAAAAAGGTGGCTTAGTGATAGACGCAAGAATCATCCTCGAACCCGGCGTTTGTTAGGGGTTTTAGGTAAGATTATAATAATCTTTTTTACATGAATCCCTGAGCAGGGTAAGAGATTCCTTAACCTCGTTAAAAGATTTTTTCAGGGTATTATATTTCTCCTCTAAGTCAGTATTTCGAGAAATAGCCTCATCTAATTTAGATTGAAGTCTTTGATTCTCTTCTGATAAATACACTAACTCACGTTCCTTTAATTTACCTTTAATTTTAAGTAACTCCTCACCTTCAAGTTTTGACTCAAGCTCCTTGATTCGGAGTAAGGCTTCATCCCTTTGTTTTGTTGTTTCATCCAATGCTTCTTTAAGCCCTTTCAATTCTTGTTGAAATTTTTGAATCCTCTCCAATGCATCAATATTTTCTTCTTTCAGATATATCCATTCTGTTTGTATCTCCCTGAGCCTTTTTAATTCATTGTTTAACTCTTCAATCTCTTGACGCAGGTTTTGATTATCTTTAGTAAGTTGATGGATAGTTTTCTCACGTGTTTTAAGATCCATCTCCAATGCCTTTTTTGTTTGGGCATAGACAAGAAGCTGTGTATGAAGGTCTTCAATTAATCTTTTAATCTCACCATTTTGATCTAATAAAACATCTCTTTTGGGGATCTCAAAGATGGTCTCCTTTTCCACATGTTCTTCGGTTATCTTTTCTGAGGCCTCTCTTTCCAATAATTGATCTTTTTCTATAGTTGCTTGAAATGGCTGTTCAAGTTTTTTCATCTTTGGCATCTTTTCAGCTACGTTTTTATCAAAACCATCACCCTCAAGCAATTCGCTTCTTGCCTTCATCTTATGCCTCCATTAGGGATAGTTTTAAAATCCATCTTTTTCAGAACTATTTCAATCTTTCCTTCATATACTCTTCCATTGCCTTCAACATCTCAACTATCTTCTCAAGCTCTGCCTTTATACGGTTTACCTCATCGAGAACCCTATTTGTCTTTTTAAGATCATATTCAAGAGCAGATCGAATAGTTAATGAAGCCCTGAGCTCAGAATATAGATTATGGATCCGCTCAATAATATCATCTTTCTTAGACTCTTCTGTTAATTTTTTTAATGGGGAAACAATTCTTGCATCCGTTACGTCCCATGGTCTTTCTACGGGCTCACGGGTCATGGTGTTTGGAAATTTTTGGGCTACATTGTTACTGAATTCATCAGACATTATTATCTCCTTTCAATCCAAAGATTTCATCTATAAGACTTTGAATATCTTCAGCGCCTTTTGAAGATTGTGCAAAAAGAAAGATTGGAGTGCCTTGACTTGTTGCCTCAGCAATCTTTGTATCCTGTCTTATAACAGTCTGAAGTAGATATTTACTGTAATGGGTCTCGAGCGCCTTCTTTGAACGTCTACATATTCTATGGGATTCATTGTAGCGATTAAGAAATATGAATATATTTTCGAAGACAAAAGAAAAGTCTTCTTCAATTGTTGATAATGTTTCAAAAAGGATCTTTAGGCCATGGTAGGAAAGAAAATCGGCTAACACAGGTATTAAAAGATCGTTTGATGCCAATATAGCATTAAGGTTTAGAAGTCCAATGCTTGGAGAGGCATCCATGATAATTAAATCATAATTTCTTTCAATGGTGCTTAAAAGCCTCTTTAAACGAAATTCCCTGGAGTTCATTGAAAACAGTGAAAGTTCAACAGGCGAGAGGTTAAGATTAGATGGAATAATATCGAGGGTAGGTAAATCGGTTTTGACTATTATCTTCTCGATATCTTCTTTCTCGATTAAGGAATTATAAAGGGTCTTTGTAAATTGCTGGCTGTTTAGACCTAAACATTGTGTGAGATGGCCTTGAGGATCTAAGTCAATCATAAGTGTCCTGGCTCCCATTTGAGCAAGCCGAAATCCGTATGATGCAGAGATTGTGCTCTTTCCCGTTCCTCCCTTAAAATTTAGAAACAACTGTTTTCTCAAAGATTTTACAGGAGATGGAAGGCCCAAAAGGGCCCTGTAAGAAATTATATCCTCTGGTTTATAATAACGTTCCTGGTTTGATTTTCTCCTTGGAGGAGGTAGTATCCCTTCATTTTCTTTCTCAAGAAGTTCCTGCTTAGAAATTCCAAGTACCTTTGCAAAGGCAGTTGGAGAGTATATAACATCTCCTAAGATTTCAGCCCTTTGAATCAGAGGTAATGATTGTGTTACCATAAAATTACTTAATTCTAATATTTATTCCTTTCCCTTTTTATTGGTGTTTTAATAATCTTTTCTATCATCGCTTTTGCCCAACTCCTGATTTCCGTATCAGGATCATTTAATGCATTGAGAATTCTTTCTTCGCTCTCTTCAGGATATTGTGTTAGTAAAGAGAAAAGGGCTGCTTTTCTAACATTTGGATCCTTATCTTTTGACAGTTCTGCCAATATTGGTAGAATACCTTTTATTTGAGTCCACCCTAAAAGGGTTGCCAATTTTTGCCTTACAATCGGAGATTCATCATCTAATAATTGCATAAAGAGATTCAAATCTATTTCTTCAAAAACATGAAAAATTCCACGAAGGGCTGTTAATCTCACTTCTGGGGCATTGTCTCTTAAATATTTTTTTAGAAATTGTTGTATTTTAGGGGGTTTAAATTTTATTAGGGCATTAAGTGCATGAGCCCTAACACCTGGATTTTGGTCATTTAAGATTTCTTCAAGAAGAGGTATAGAAACAAAAGGTTGAGATTTTTCCAGAAATTTAATAGCTAAAATTTTTACATTTGGATCAGGGTGTTTTAAATCTGCTTTTGCTTGATTAAGGATTATTTGAAAAGAATATAACTCCTCAATATTTTTTGAAATTTTTGGAGTCTCAATATCCTGGTTTAATTTTGATTCCTTGGGGTGAGGCTCTTCAGAAGGGTATTCTTCTGTGACTGGAGATTTTAAATATATTAATCGGAAGCGTTCTGCCACTATGGTTTCTTCCTTAAGTCATTAAAGTACTTTAAAGAAATTATCTTTTAGAGTAATTTTCAAAGTCAAATTTCAACTGATCAGAATATTTTTCAAGAAGCATATCTAAAGCTTCTCTTACATAAACAGACTGAGGGACTTTGGTCTTTTCAGATAATTTCTTTAAAGCCTCTAACTGCTCTCCTTTGAGATAGATTGTTCTTGCAACCTTTGTCTTTGACAAATAATCCTCCAATTATGTTTTAAATACAATACAATATAATACATTTATTGTCAAATTAAAATAAACCAGACCTCTAAAAACCGAGCTAAGCTAGAAACCTACGAGATTGCCACGCCCTTCGGGGGTCGCAGTGACTAAATAAAAAAACTATTTTTGAACATAGCTTTCCAATCTTTTAAGGATTTTTTCAGAAGTCTGGTTTATTTTTATTAACTATTTAAAGCTTTATCATTAAGTTGCTCCAATTGCTTTCAATTTTTCAAGAATTCTTATTGCCAGTTGATGTGCAGTTTTTGCTCTATTAATATCCACATTAGCTCCATCTTCACAATCGGCCTCTTTTCTTTCTCGCCATAAATTAAGTAAATCTTTACCTATTTTCTTTTCTATCCTATCTGGAGATTTCCAGTAATTATCTCTTACAAACCTGTGTGTATCCACCTTTGGGATAGTTACTCCTCTTTTTACAAGAAGATTTCTTGAAATGCAAAAAACGCAATAATAAGATCTGCTTATTGCTGTTCGCAGGTAAGCCTCGTGTAGATCAGGGGTTCTCTGATGAGTTATCAACTCATCAGCCAGCTGAATATATAAACTCCAGTCGAAATTCATGCAGGCCTCACTGTAACTGTGAAAATTGAACCAATTTCCTCGCTGACATTATCGAGAAACCATTCCTCATCAAATCTTTCTAAAAGGTTGAGAGATTCTTCAGGTGATAAATTGGTTTTTACAATAACAAACAGTCCCTCGAAATCTTCCTCTGGATCTCTGTTATATTCTAAACAAATCTCAACTATATTTTGGTTAAAAATCCTTTTAATTTGCTTATAAGCTTCAAAAAGAATGTTAATAAGACATTCATTCTTCAACATAAATCTTTTCACATCAATTGAGTTACTAAAAGTATAAAGATTTTCCAGCAATTCGATGTCTTTTATAGTTTTTAGAATTAAAGAATATTCTTCCTCAAATTGTCTAATAAGGTCATCAATAGGTAATGAGATCTTTTGTCCATATTCGTCGATATTTTCTATCAAAAGCGGCCTTTTGTAATACTCTGTAGAAGGTAGATGATATTGTTTTGTTTGAATTAATTGCATTATTTTACCTCCCCAAAAAGGTTTCTGCATTTGTCAGTAATGCACGCTTCAAAAGCATTTTCAATAGCTGTATGTGCATTCTCAATCCAGTCTTGAGTTTCATTAAGTGAAATGCCCTCTGATTTTGCCATTATATAATCAATATCAAGTAATAAAGAAAGGACATCTGGCTTTTCTGGAACCATACTAGCCAAAGCTAAAAGGAGATGGTCGCGTCCACCTTCATAGGGAATTTCTATCCGAACATTAAATGCACTATGGATTTGTGGTAATTTTTGGGGGATAAACGGGTAATAATTAAAGTAATCACTTAATTCAATTGGACCTTTGTTAAACTCAATCTTATTTATGTACCGTAACCCTATTCGTTTAAGTCCCTTTGGTTTCGTAATCTCTTGATATTTCATTAAACTATCAAGAATAAGCGGTTTAAAATTTTCCCATGAAGGATAAGGCCTTAGATGATTAATGGTTAACAAGTTAGGACCAACCTGGACTAAGGCTGATTTATTAGTGCGGAAAAATTGCATTCGAGGCGGAGCCAATTCAATTTTATGTTCTCCTATTCCTCCTTCTTTAGGTTGGAAACTTAATCCAAACCCCATCTGTTGCTGCTTTTCAGGAAATTCTTCTTTAATCATGTCATAAAAAAGTCCAGGAATAGTTATATCCCATGGCTGACTGGGAACGAACTGAAATTCACACAATGCTTCTTCAATTGGCGGATTACTATATTTTCTTCCCACTTTATACCTCCATCATTATAAGATAAGCATGTAAGTATTGCTAATTCTTTAAACAACATCACTTATACTTTATAAATATCCGTCTCTTACTCTTCCTTCCATTCGAAGGTGACGCCATAGTCTTTGAGGAGTTTTTCTATTTCGGATTTCTTTTTAGCAAGAGCCCCTGTTTTATCCTTAATACCAAAATTAACTTGAACCTGAGTATCTTTCAAAATCTCAGAGAGTTTCATTATGGGATATAACATGGTAGAACTTGTGAGCACATTGAGGGTAAGAGCCTTTGGCTCTCTTTCCACCTCTTTAAGAGGTATTTCCTTTTTCAGGCTCTCAGCCTTTTGCCCGGGGATAATTATAGCCTGACTTTCTCTGACTATCTGTAACGGAGGCTCCTCCCTAAAATAGGTTTTTTCACCAACCTGAATACCAAAATCTCCCCTTTTAACACCTTCGATAGTTGCTTGTGAAATAGCCTCCTTTGGATTGACTAAAATTGGTTGTCCGGGTGTGCTAAGAAAAGCAGAGGTAAGCTTTTCTAACGGAATTTCTTGACCTTTTCTCATAACTTCTGAAAGATACTCAGGGCTTATTTTCTCAAGGAGGATTCCGTCTTTATCAAGTATAGCCTTCACTGTTTCGGCTATGCTCTTAGCCTTAATCTGTTCCTGGGTGAGTCTTGATCGAACTTCTTCTATACCTTCTATTGAAGGACGATAAATATGATTATAAGTCGATAGGAGCAATGCTTGTAACCCGGTCGTTGCATCTTTCAAATGCTCCTCCACCTGCTCTCGGTCATCCCGCTCCATCTCTCTAAAGGATGAAGACCGACGAATGGATTCAAGTGCCAGGACTCTGCGCATCCTTGCCTTCAATTGGGGAAGAACCCCTCTGTCAGGTGCCGCAAAGACTAACATATTCCTATTAATTCGGTAAGATTCGCCTGCGTAACGGGATATCTCTGAAATCCATTTTTCATCCTCTTTTTGCTCACCCAATTCAAGGGGTAAAATCACCAGTGTGGGCTCTGGGCGGTCAGGCACTGCACGGGTATCCACAGGTGCTACATAAACAGAAAATATCGTTTTTCCTTTTCCCGATATAATTTCGATCTGGCTGTTTAGTGACTTATCAACCTCTTCCTCACTTAACCCTGATTCATAGTCCAAGATTATTTTGTTAAGATTGGGTCTGGCCTGAAATCGATACCTCTTATCCCGACAAACGAGAAACCAGAGTCGTTCGCGCAATTGCCCGAGCACCTCTGAGACCTGAGCTGGATTAATATCCGGCCGAAGAAGTGCAGTTCGAAGCTCTTCTTCATTGGCACCTGCATCGCGTGTAGCGGCAGAGATGCTGTAAAGAAAGGCACATGTGGCAGTACCCTTTGCCAGCTCCTCACGGCGATATTCTCCACCTAAGCTTTTATCAATCTCCATAGCCCGTCCAAGGATATCGCCGGTAACAATGGCATCAAAACCGCTATCAACGAGTTTCACAGCTTCTGCGCGGATATGCCTGTCAGAAAGGTCTACGTGATGGGGTTGAATGAAGAAGGCAGAACCGGGACGCTGATTCCAGATTCGTCTAATTACGAGAGCTAATAGCCTTAAAGCCCCACGGGTTCGCTGAAACTGTGGATGAGGTCCCCAGCGCTCATATAGAAGATCAACCAGTTCGGGATGAAAAGGATAGGATTTTATCATCCTTTCCCGATAATCTGGTGTCCTCAGTCGATCAGGAAAGAACCGGGCATAAGCGTTATAATAATCGCTAATGGCACTTACAATCTTTTTAATCTCCTTTTCATCCCCCCAGTTGCTAAATAGGCGGCGTCTTAAGACTCCAAAAACCTCATCCTGCGAAACAGGCGTTTCAATCAATTCCATACGACCGAGGACTTTCTTAGCATACTGGAAGAGTCGCTCAGAAGCTTCTTGATCTGCTTCTGGAACTTCAAATGATGAGGCAGGAAGTGCAACGAGCATTACAGCCTGCGGTATTACGCTCACAGCGGCAGTTAAATCCTGAAGGAAGACTCCGGTTTGTTCCATCAGATTGCTTCCCCCGACTTTGATAGCCTTTGCCTTCACAAGATAGTCCAGTAGTTCGTCTATTAGAATGATGACCGGTTGCGAATCCTGAAGCAACGAGGTGAGTTTCTCAGAACCAGGGGTGGTTCTAACCTCATCAGAAGCCCGGAAGGCTTCATACCCTGATTTCCCTTTGAGGCGATATGCCAATTCTCCCCACAATGTTAAGATTTTCAGTCCATCCACCTCTCTTCCGTTTTTTGCATCGAGGCCACGGCCATCAAGAATGGCTATACTTATTTTTGGAAAATTTCGGATATTTAGATTTTCGAGGATTTGACGGATAGCCTCCGACTCAGTAGCCTCTTCAGGATGTTTTGCCAGGTGGTGGAAAGCTACCATAGTATGGGTTTTACCGCCTCCGAAAGGTGTCTCCAGTCTAAGAATTGGTGCTCCCCTGCCGCTTTTTCCACGTAGTCTGCCTAATGCCCCTTCAAGGAGATGGGAGAGGCTTCGTGTTATAAAAGTTTTTCTGAAATAGCGTTCAGGGTCCGTGTAATCCCTGTCTGCAATTCCCTGCTCGACCTGATACAGACTTACAGCAAAAAGAGAAGGGTCGATATCCCGGGCAAATACATCTGGATGGGGTTCGCATAGCTCCCAGACCCGCTTAATTGTTTTGCCTGGCATAGCTAATTCTCCTTTTCTATATTATGAGGGATAAAATAAAATCTTTTTATAATAAAATCGCTCATTTTAGGATGAAATTAAAACTCGAATTTCAGTTGTCTACCTTCTTCAGCAACACGCAGGGCACGCCTGGTCAGGCTTTCACTGGCAGGCAGTAATTGGGCTAATGCTGTAATCTCTTCGGAGAGCCCGCTGTTTTGCCATTCTCGCTCAACATCATGAAGTGACTGCGCCATACGCCAGAAGGTATGATCTTTGTCCTGAAGACCAGCTAGTGCTAAAATCTGCGTTAATCCATCTGTTTCACCTCGCTTCCAGAAAAAGAGAATCAGATGAAGCAGGTCAATGAATGGTAATACCTGAATTTTACCATCCTCAACTGCCTTTCGTAGAGGACGGATATTTTGTTCTTCACGCAATCGGTCCAGGAAGATAGGCACAGAGATTTTATCTCCCTTTCTATTTGCAAGCCGATAACTGTTTGTAAGTGCATCGAGCTCAACTCCCTGTGATTTTGAAAGTTTATTCGCTTCATCAAATTCCAGGATTTCAATCCCGTATGCCCACCGATAAAGGATATAGAATCTTGAAGGTGCATCCACAAATCCAAGTCCTTTGCCCAATCTTTCGAGGGCATATTCAGATACAAGGGTGCGGACTTCGTCCAGAAGTTCGCTTACCTCAACCTCTTTTCCATCCGGGCGAAGTACTTTCTCATACCTTCCGAATACTCCAATGGCAGGGCCGATGGCAGAAATGAAAAAGTCCGCTCCACGTATGCCAGCCTCCCAGAATTCTGAGAGCCTTTCTCGGACAACCTGAGCCAGTTCACTTCTAATCTGATGATACCAGCCTGTTCGTGATTCTTTTGGCCGCGGTCGGCAAGCCATAAGGATTGTGCTCTGAACCGCTCCTTTTCCCCTCTGATGAGTCGATGCTTCCATCTCAGTATGGACAGGGAAAGAAGCTGTTGGGTAAAGACCTGCGTCAAGAAGGCTCTGAATGAGCCGCTCCCAGGCAGAGGTTGAGCGATGGGTAAACATAACAACTGAAATTCCTTCTGGTTTAAGCACACGATGAATTTCAGAAAATGATTCCCTCATCAGACGTTCATAGTGAGCCTGGCCAATCTTTTCGCCCTTCTTACCTCCTCCCCAGCGGGCAGGATTGACAACGGCTTCTTCATCCTTGGGAGTGAGATCAGTCGAGAATGCTTCCGGGTAAAGATCGCCTATTGTTCGACGAAGCCACACATAGAAGAAATCCGAAAGATCAGCATAAGGCACATTATCAGCATAAGGAGGATCGATAATAACTGCGTCAAAAAAATTGTTTCCTATTGGCAAAGAAACAGCAGAGCCATAAAGAGGTTTACCAAAACCAATTCTTGATTCACGTTGAAGAAAATCAAAAATCCACCTAATTGCATTTCCCCAACTACCAATAGAGCCACTTAAAACATTAGACTCAGCATAATCCCAAGCCATCTTTAGAGCATGAGTTGCAAAGGTCTGGTAAAATAATTCCTTTTGAGAATCCCAGAAACAAAGTATTGATCCTCTATTTGCTATAAAATCTGCGCAAAAACCCAAATACGTTAATACTGCCTTAGCAAATTCAGAATCGTTGGTTTCTTTTAAAATTTCTTGATATGCTTCTCGCACCCATTTGCCGAAGGTGCAAAGTGCCAGGAGTTGACGTGGATTGAAGAGGTTGCCCCAACTTCTAATACCCCAAGGATAATTCCCAGAAACAGTAAAATTGTTCCCAATAGATGGTTTAATTATCTCCTCTGGCACCCAGGGTAGTCCAAATGCCCAGGGAGATGGAGTTTGCTTCATTTGCTCAAGGGCATCAGATGCCTTTTGAAAAGCCAAAAGGTCTTCTTCTGTGGAAAGACGATAATCTCTTCCTTTACCTTTACCCGATGTCTCAACCACTGCAATGAGTCTTTGTCCCATCCTCCCTGCCTGAGCCTCTGCCTTGACATATCTGTCATTTGCCGTCCCTCCACATACAAGGCAGGTAGCTATCCCCCTACGCACTGTTCCTTCCGATGGATCGAAGTCAATCGATTTTCCCTCTACAATTTCAAATTCAACTTTCTTTTCTATTCTATTAACGACAGGCTTTAGTGCTACCTTCTTATTTGCTTTTCTTGCGAGCCAGAACTGCCGGAAAAGTGGAATTTCAGCACCACACGAAGGATTCTGACAGCTTATCGTTCGGCTCCATATATAGGCAATGGGGGTTTTCCCATCTTTAGCTGGATAAAATTGAGCAAGCTCATACCTCGCTCGTTCTAAAACCCACACCCCCCATCGCCTGACTTCTTCAACTAATCGCTTTCCATATTTCTGAGGATATTCAAGTGTTGCCTTAAGAATCACATAAGCTACAGGATTGTATTCGAGGGCATGGGATTCGCAGCCAAGGCGCAGTGCTTCAAGAGGAATCGAACCACCTCCAGCAAAAGAGTCAAGAACATTTGGAGGAGAATCTAAAAATCGCTTCCTGATAAGTGCCCTTGCCTGTTCGAGAAGATAACTTCCTTCACGGCTACCATCATGAACTTCCCATTTACATAGATTTGCAATGAATTTCTGAGTTACCTCTTCATCATCTGGAACAAGGGCACCAAAAACAGCCGCCCTCGAAACAACAAGGGGGCGCCTTGCCCACCAGACATGTAGTGTGGAGATATGGCCATGGCGAATTGCCTTTTCACGCTTTGCCTCAGCGGAAAGCTCTTTCAATGGAAGTAGTGTTTCAATTAGATACCTTTTCATATTTAGGACTTCCATTCTGAAATGATCATCTTAACAACACCCCATACTTCCTTAGGTTTCAGATTCTTAGCAGGGTTTTGAATTGGTGTAAGCCTTGGCTGAGTTAAGGCATTTTCAACAGCATAAAGCCAGTAGGAGTCTCCCAGGCGATGGGCCATTTGCCATTCATGTGGTGTTAGTTCAAGAGGTCCGCTCTCCATGAAGGCTTTAACTTCTATGAAGCGGGTTTCACCTCTTCCAATAGAGATAATATCGAAACCACGGCGCTCGTTCGATACATCTTCTGGTTCACGACCATGTTCTCTTTCGTAACTCATCGCTTCGGAAATGCCGGCTTGCTCGACCTGACGCTTCAGGGCCTCATCACCAAAAGCCCCTTTTGATTCAACGCTTTGTTTTGAAAGCACAACAGCCACTGCTTCGAGTTCAGGTTCAAGGATTGTGAGGGTTCTTTCTCTATTCAATGCCTCCAGTCGTTCTTCTTTCTCCCGCACAAGGGCCTTCAGATTTTCTTCTTCCTGCTGAATGGCAATGCGCATTTCTTCACCTTTCTCTGCGCGCTTATGGTAATCGAATAGCTTCTCATTCGATTCGGAAATAAGTGTATCGAAAGAGCGTTCGAGCCACTGCCTCTTTATCTTTCCCTCACGATCACGGCGTTTTTGGGCCTCTTCATAGAGGTTTTCAAGCCTTGAAGTAACTTCCTTCCGAACTCTCTCTTCTATATTATCAATATCACTGGCAAGACTCTGTGGAATTTGCCATCCACGGGGAGGGCTTTCAAGTTCCCAGATCATCCGCGGGTCCACCTCCTGGAGCTGACCCATCCGGTTATCATAGAATATTGGGATCAGTCGTTCTATAACTGGCTTATCCTGTCCATCCTTAACCCTTGCATTAAAAAGCCAGAAATAACCCTCCCTTCCTTTTTCATCTATAAATACTGATTTGATTGGCTTTGATTTATTAAGAAAGTGATCGCATAAATCTTCTAGCAAGGGATGCCCTGGTGCAAAAAACTCAGCATCCGAATCCCTGGCGATTTGACGTTCAAAGGCAACTCTAAAACCATGAACATAGCTTTCGTCATCAAGCTTATACTTTCGTGCAAACTCACGGGGTATACTTAATCGATAAACCCCTTCCCGTCTTCGGTCTGGCTCAAGGCTACCTCCAATTACAACAAGGGCAAGCTTCGTAAATCTTTCAACATCCCATGGTACAAGTCTATTGAGACGTGAGTCAACCTCTTCCTGTTGAACGCTTGAAAGATCAATATGATGACCCGCAAGGGCACTCTCTTCGAGAGCCTTTCGAAATTCTTCGAATCTCTGCTCCACATCAACTTCTATAATTCGCTCAACCTCTTTACTATCCCCCCGCAAAATGGCTTGTATTATAAGGTCTTCGAGACGCACACCTTCAAGCAGTGTTCCAATAACATCGTAAACTGTATCGCCAAGCTCGGGTCGCTTTCGCATCTCTTCCAACTTGTTCAGAAGCCTTTCGAGCACCTTGCCCTCACGGGTTTCTGGATAAAGAAGGTTAAATACGAAACAGTCTCGCTTCTGTCCGTAGCGGTGAATACGTCCCATTCTTTGTTCGAGGCGGTTTGGATTCCATGGGAGATCGAAATTTACCATCAATCGGCAAAATTGAAGATTTATACCCTCGCCAGCTGCATCGGTTGCAACCATCACCTGGACCTGATCACGAAAACGGCGCTCCTCGGAGATTCGGGCCTGAAGATTCATCTCACCATGAATTATTGAAACAGAGAAACCCCATTCTTTCTCGAATTTTTGTTGCAAGGATTTGAGCGTATCTTTAAATTCAGTAAAGATTAAAAGCTTTTCCTCGGGATATTGACGCAATCGTTCTTCAACCAATCGGCCAAGCTCCTTTACTTTTGCCTCTTCACCCTCTTTTTCAGCCTGAATGGCGAGTTTAATGAGTCTTTCAAGTTCATCTATCTCTTCTTTTAGCTCTTCAGGCGTTCGGGCGGCTGTAAGTCCCTCGAGACGTTCCTGGAAGCTTTCCCATTCTGATGCTGTCTGGTCTGAAAGCTCAGAAAGTCCCTCTTCATCGAGGAAAGGCAATGTTTCATCTTCTTCTAACCTTTTTCCCCATTCATTTAGGAGATTCTGAAGCTTCACTCGCCTGCGTCTGAGCGATTCCCTGATTGCCATAAGACTTGAGGAGAGGCGTCTCTGTAACACAGTTAAGGCCAATGCAATATTACGGCTTCGACGATCGGTCTTACCAGCTATTGTGCTATACCATCGCCGAACATATGAAGTGACAGCTTCGTAGAGATCGCGCTCCGAATCAGTTAAAGAAATGCTTAAACTATTGACCTCCCTTTTCTTAAAGAGTTTTTTGCCGTATAGGTCGGTCACCTGCTCTTTTGAACGGCGCAAAACAAATGGAAGTCCATTTCCCTTTGATGCATCTTTTAACTGCTTCTCATTTGCAAATAATTTTGGTTCAAGAAGATTTAAAAGAAGAAAATATCCCGATTCATCGCCTCTATGGGGAGTTGCAGTAAGAAATAGCAGATGATTTGAACGAGAGGAAATGGCTTCACCAAGTTGATATCTCTGTGTTTTATCAATCTTTTTTCCATATCGGGTTGCGGAGAATTTATGGGCTTCATCAACGATGATCATATCCCAGTATCGTCGGGCAAGAGATTGCCTCACATTTTCCCTTTTTGCAAAATCTATGGATGTTATGATTTGAGGATTACGAATAAAGAACTCATCTGAATAAATGTTATCCAGAAGACCACGATCGAGGATTGTGAAGTCCTCCCTGAACCAGTCCCACATCTCCCTGCGCCATTGATCCTGAAGGTGGGCAGGGACAATGAGCAGGGTGTTTTTAACCAGAAGGCGGGCTTTCAACTCTTTCAGGGTTAAACCTGCCATTATGGTTTTACCCAAACCCGGGTCATCTGCAAGAAGAAATCGAATTCGAGGCAAAGGGATAAGGTGTCGATAAACGGCATCGACCTGATGAGGTAACATGTCAACCTGGGTTACGCTAACAGCATAATGAGGATCGAAGGTGTAAGCAAGACGCATTCGCAATGCTTCAGAATATAGCAAAAAGGACTCTCGCGGGAGAAAATGCCCTTCTAAAAATTCCTCTTTTAGAGATGGAAGCAGAAAGACACGCTCGGTAAATTCCTGGGAGGCAAGCACAAAGGTCTCAGCCCTTTTGCTCTTGGTAAATATAACTCCTAAGATAATCTTCTCACCCCGTCTTTCGCATCTATAGACTTCTGCTACCTCGGGGAATGGATGAATTCTTATACGACTTCCTGATTTGATGGGATCGATTTCCATGGTCTTATTAAAAAGATTGATTTTATTCTAAATTAACCCGATTATAAGGTCAATCCTGTTTTTACTTGAGGGATTAATTCTCTTGTTTTAAAGACCTTGATTTATTTCGGAAAGTCTCTGAGATAAAATGTTTATTTCTTCTTTGAGGGTTTCTATCTTTATTTTTAAACCCTTTTTTTCTTCATGATAAGGTGAGGCAATTTTAATCCATTTTCCTGTTTTTTTATCCTTATATGGCATATAATAGAGGAAGTTTAATTTTTCATACTCCTCAATTTCTTTCAGTCTTTCTTCGGACTTTTTTAATTCATAATCCAATTCCGAAAGTCTTCTTTCAATCTTTTTCCTTTCTTCAATCTTTTTTTCGATATCATTCTGGTATATTCTCATGACAGGGATCGAGCGATCCTCAGATTTATCTTTGACCTCTTGATCCAATAGTATCACTTCTACTTTATCCATAAAGTTTTTAGGGATCTTAGAGATATCATCAGTAAAATAAATTGTGCCATCACTATCTTCCCAACGATAGGCCTCTCCGGATAAAGAGAATTCGTAATAAAGAAAGATAAAGAAAAGAAAAATATATAAGAAGATGATCGCTTTCTTAACCATCAAATAGAATTATATATAAAGACACCTTAAAAAGTAAATATTTAAAAGATAGAGATTGCCACGCTTCGCTAGCAATGACTCTTTGGGAATTTATAGACCTCTTACGAGGTAAAAAAAGACTTGACTTTTTATATATAATTTTTAATAATTTTAATGTTGTAAGTTGTAAGGAGTTAGATTTTTGGGTAACAAAAAGGCCACAAAAATTTGTCATCAAAAAATTTTGTGGCCTTTTTTAATCGGACCAAAGGCTATTACAACTTACGCCATTTTCAATTTTAACGAGAGGAGGTGAGTTGTAATGGCCAAAGGTCGTGTGAAATGGTTTAATGAGAAGAAGGGCTATGGGTTCATTTCCAGGGATGATGGAAGCGATGTCTTCGTCCATTATTCAGCGATCAAAAAAGATGGATTTAAGGTCCTTTACGAAGGCGACGAAGTGGAATTTGAAATCTCCCAAGGCCCAAAAGGTCCCCAGGCAACAAATGTAACTATCAGGGGGTGAGGCAAAAAATCAATTAAACACAAAAAAGAAACCCTGGGCCTAAAAACCTGGGGTTTCTTTTTTAAAGAGAAGGTTTAAAAAAGGAGGTTTTTAAAGTGGGAGAAATTAAATCTACCTTAGATATAGCAATGGAAAGATTAAAAAAGATCGAGATTACTGAAAAAGAGAGGGATGAGATTAAACGAAAAGAGATTAGCCAGAAGGCTTCAGGGCTTGCAACCCGATATATTGAAGGGTCTATCTCATTATATGATGTCCAGAAAGAGATTGATAAAATGGATGTTAATACCAAGGAGATGATAAAGGAAATTTTATTATCCCGATTGATAGAAGAGCTTTCTCTTCAGAGTAATTATGAAAGATTAATTATGGGGATTGAATGGATTAAGGGAAAAGAACTTAATGAAGTAAAAGATGAATTGGAGTATATGGCTAAGCAATTTGAAAGAGAAAAAGCGAATTTAAGAAAGAATCTCGAAGATAAAATCTTAGATTCTCTTCGTATATCAGGAATAGAGGGAAGTGCTATATTGGTGAATATCGACTCGAGCGATTTATGGAAAAAAGAGGAGATAGAATTGAATCGAACGTACGAAGCAAAGCTAAAAATTATAAAAGATAGATTGAAGGGCCTTTTAGGATGAGGAAAAATATCCTAAAGATATGGATAGATATTTTGACGGATGAATTCAAAATTCTCAAGAACCATTTCTCTCCCTTCAACCATTTCTCCATGACCAGCCAATAGCATTTCAATATCGAGTCGGGATATTCTCTCTATGCTTTTCACCAGCAGATTTGAATCGCCTTCTATAAAATCAGTTCTACCAACCCCTCCATAAAAGATGAGATCACCGGTAAAAATAGTCTTCTTTTTTGGCCAGTAGATTGAGATTGAACCAGGGGAATGACCAGGTGTCTGATAGATTAAAAACTCTGTATCCTGGATTCTAAGTTCTCCTTCCCTGAGAAAGAAATCTATTCGATATCTTGGTATGGATTGCCCCATCATTTCGAATAGAATTCTTCCATTTTCTTTAAGATATCTCTCTTCCTCATAAGACATGGTTATTTTAGCTTGTTTTTCAATGAAGGCCTCAAGGCCTTCAAAATGGTCGGGATGAGAGTGTGTAACAATTACAAGGTCAATTTCATCAGGGTAAATTCCATCTCTCTCTATTTGATGAAAAAGCTGAGGAACAAAACGTAGATGTCCTGGGTCAATTAAGATTGTCTTCTTCCCGCGAATTAAATATGTATTGCAATTATTTTCATACAGATTTTGCCAAAAATATGCATAAAGACCATTTTCAATCTTCATCTTTTTAATCCTCAATTTTCAAGATTTTTTTTACATACTGAACACATCTTTCAATATTATACTCTCTATAAAGAGAGATCTTTTGTGCCTCTATCGATCCTTCTCCATGGAGGGTTCCAATGTATCCTTCACCTGCATAGCCAGTAGCTGTCAGGTCTCTTATGAGCTTCATTACTTTTAGTCGATTTTCTGTCTTTACACCCTGTCTACCACAAAGATATGTCTCTATATAGTCCTTTGTTTCAGGGTTCATGTAATCCGCTTCTGTTGGACCAGTTACTACAAGTCCTCCTGCGATTTCCTGTACAGCTTTAATTGCATCGTGATAATGGGTTGCAAAGAAATGTTTTCCCATATTGCTAAGAATTGGATTGGGATAGGCTATCCCGTTCTCAGTTATAATACATTCGATGGCCGCTGCCTTTGCAAAGGTCCTTATAGTCTCTGCATAGATGATAAGCTCTGTGATCTTGTCTCTTATATGAGAGGCCCTTGCTACACCATTATAATCAGCAATCAATTGGGCTGCGCCTATCATCACATCAGCAAAAGGAGGTTTATAAGAAATCCCTGTAAACCTGTGCCATGTAGCGAAGGTGTTAGCAAGGGGACCAGCAAATTCCCATTCTCCATCCATAAAGATTCTTTCTCGGGGGACAAAAACCTCATCAAAGATGGTCATGGCTTCAAGCGTAATATGTTTTGATGTTATTGGATAATCGAACCATGATATATCCTCAAGTTCGGGTCTACTGATAATCTTAATCCCTTTTGTGTTGACAGGGATTCCAAAGGCAATGCAGTAATCGCGGTCTGCCTCTGTCATTGCCCGAGTTGGAAGAACAATCAGTTCATTCGTTATTGGAGCAGATGTAGTATGAACCTTTGCACCTTTTACCACAACTCCGTCCTTACTTCGATCGATCACCTTAAGATAAAAGTAAGGCATTGCCTGACGGGAGGGGCTAAGACTTCGGTCTCCTTTGACATCCGTGACTGCACCAGCCATGCTTAGATCGTTTTCCTGAAGATATTCTCTATAGTCTGCAACCCTTTTTGAATATTCTGTTCCGTTTTTCTTATCCATAATATAAGTAATCATTGCAAGTGC